>CAYWZD010000008.1:0-8853 GCA_964462755.1 uncultured Victivallales bacterium
TCCGAAATCAAAAACGGACTTCCCGGCTACGATCTTTTTCTGCTGGCAAAGGTGCTTGAGATTTTTGTTTTCATCTCGCGCGAATATTCCCGGAACCAGAATCCGATGGCCCGTTCGCTGTGTCGTCTGGGAGAAGTCATCAGCCGTCTGGAAAGCGATTACCGGCATGCGTGGACCATTCCCGAAATCTCGAAGGTCGCGGCCATGGCCCCCAGCACCCTGCTCCCCGTATTCAAGGACGTGACCGGCTTTTCTCCGATCGATTATCTTCTGCGGGTGCGTCTGGCCAAGGCGGCAGAACGACTTCTCAAAACAGATGCACGTGTCTCGGAAATCGCCGTGGACTGCGGTTTTCCCGATTCCAATTATTTTTCGCGGCAATTCCGCAAACACTATAATTGCTCCCCCCGCGCCTATCGAGGGTAAAGACTTGGGAGCGCGGGGAAAGGGAACCCTTTCAAGAAAGGCTTTCCCTTTCCCCGCACCCCAATCTCTTCCAAAGATTTTTAAATCATCATTGATTGCGGCGCAATCAATGATAACGTAGAAGTTTTTGTAAAAAAAAGGGTTCGGGAGGAAGAAAAAAGCTTTTTTCAAAAAGGTTTTTCTTCCTCTCGATTTCTTCTCTTACACTTCCAAGTTGCCGAGAGGGAAATGCTGCTGGCTCCCGTAGACGTCCGTGTCGGACGGAGAGCCGGAACCCGCATTGCGCGGAATCACGGTCTTGATCGTCAATATCCGTTCGAAAGGTTTGATCATGATCTGCTCCGGGGGGACATGATACAGCGAGGCAATCCTTCCAGACGTGAAGTTTTCCGAATGCAAAACGCGTTCATATTCCTCCTTCGTGCGGAACATCAGATCGACAGTCAGCTGGAACGGTCCGGCGTTCTTGCTGCGGCAGACGAAGGCAAGGTCGTAGACTTTCATTCGATCACCATGAGTTCGGGTTTGAATTCGAGCGGGAGATCGGTCAGGTGGTAAAGGGCGAATTCATAGACCTCCCCTCCCCGGAAGTCCGACGGCGAAAACGGAAACGCAAGGTTGCCCGCCGTGGCTTTCCGATTTGGAAACGCCTGATGCAATGCACTGGAACGCGCCAGACTGAGGACTGTGTCCGCCAGCTCCTGCGTCGGAGCGATCGCCTCGATCACCAACCCGGCTTCCCGGGGCAGTTCGGCCGGAGGCGGCTCGTTCAACCCGGTCACGGCATCCAGACCATAACGGAGAAAGCGGAGCGAATATTCTTCCGGTTTCAGAACGCCCGCAAGATTGGACGCCACCGCTTCCCGCACGCCTTTCTCGATGGCGTCCAGCGAGGCGACCGCCACCGGATCGCGCACGCCCGCCACCGTAATCGAACGGAAACCGCGGCAAACCGCGCCCTCGAGCTTGGTGGTTTTCGGCGAAGCCGGAACCAGCAACGTCCCGCTGACCGTAACGGCACGTTCGCCGCTCTGCGTAAAAATGCATTCGCGCATATCGATTTTTCCTTCCGGCTCATAGAAACATTCCGGATCGGGCTGTTCATAGAGAGAATGGGCGGCGACGGAATCGGGCGTGCATTTCCGGACCGGATTCGGAGGCTCGACCATGAAGGAGTCTTTTCGAAGCGTGACGACCAGAGAATCGTTGGCACCGACCGGACGTGCGCACAAAGCCCCGCACTCGGCGATCTTGGCCGCATGAAGCGCTAAACCGGGCGGGAACCCGCGATGAATCGGAAGCGCCGCAAAAATCGCCGTATCGCAGCAGCGTCCGGAAACAATGACATCCGCTCCGGTTTCGAGCGCGGCAATGATCGGTTCCGTCCCGAATTGAGCTACGGAATGAGTGAGCTTTTCGAGGTCTGAAGACCGGGGTTCGGGGGAACCTCCGCAGGAGAAGAGGTGTCCTTCCGCGGCCATTTTGAGAAACTCTTTTGACACATCCGAATAGATGACAGCGGCCCGGAAGGAGAAATTCTGTTCCCGGGCGATTTCCCGCAGAATTTCAAGCACGCTTTCGACGTGGGGACGCGCCCCGGAACCGCCTGCACTCCCGATGATCAGCGGAATTTTTTTCATGACCGCCGTCTTCAGCACCAAACTCAGGTCGCGCTTGACCTGAAGGCGTTTCACGAATCCTTTTCCGCTGCCCAGATAATACGGCCCCGGATCGGTTGAACCGGCATCCACACCGATGAAATCCAGCGGCAGTTTCAGGGCGTTTTCAAGGCTCTCCGCCGCATAGCCGTAACCGAGCATTCCGCAGAGGGAAAGATAACGGATTTCCTCTTTCATCCGTTCACCTCCGTATAGACGTATTCTGGCGGAATCCCGAGTTCTCGTTCAATCCGCGGCAGGACGTTTTCAACATCGGCGTTGAGCTCCTCGAAGTAATTGCGCCCCCGCGCGTCGATCGCGACAAAGAACGGGCCGAAGTTCTCCACCTCATAAATCCAGGTGGCTTCGGTCTTGCCGAGCTCATCGAGAAAATGGACTCCATGCACTTTCCGTATCTGGTCCCGGAGCGAATTTCCACTTAAGCCGATTTTGGAAAGATACACGCCGCCGACCTCCTTGAGAGCTTCGGCGGTGCGAGGCCCCATAGTGGTCTTTCCGATGAGTGTATGAAGCTGGAATTTGCGGACCACATCCGCCCCGTAACGTTCAAAACGGATACTGCTTGTCGGTTCGCAGCTGACGACAGACCAGGTGCCATTCTCCTGTTTCATCACGGGACCGACATGAAGAAAACAGTTGATTTTTCCGTAGTCGATCGGCGGAAAAAGATTCTGTTCGGCCGCACGGATATGAAAACGGCTGCGGCCCGTAAAGATCATGCCGCTGACGGTGACCATTTCACCGAGTTCAAGGGAAAGAGCGTCTTCCCGGGACAGCGGAAGCGTAAGGTTTTTCATTCGATTTCTCCCGTGAAAGTGACGTTTTCATCGGCGGAGACAACCGCTTTCCAGCGGCGTCCCACCAGACATTGCGCGTTGAATGCAACAGGAAGCCCGGCGGTATGCGTAACGGCGGTCTCGATATTGATCGCCAGCACGGCGTTGATGCCGCGCGCGCCCATTGGCCCGATCCCGAGCGAACGGGCGGCCTCGGTCAGTTCGGTTTCCAACGCGGCGATTTCAGGTTCCGGATTGTGCTTGCCGATCCGTCGCAGAAGCGCGGCCTTCTTCGCCATGGACATGCACAAATCCGCCGTGCCGCCGATTCCAACGCCGATGATCGCGGGCGGACAGATCTTGCCCGCGTAACAGGCGTCCTTCACGCATTCGATGACGAATTTCTTGATGCCGGTCACACCATCCGAGGGAAAGAACATGCGGTAGAACGTGCCGAAAATTTCAGACCCTCCCCCTTTCGGCACGGCGATGAATTCAATTCCGTCGCCATCGCCGGAAAAAAGGAGTTCGACCTTCGGCATGCCGGGTCCGAGATTGTTGCCCGGATTGCGGCGGGTCAACGGATCGACCATCGTCGGACGCAAGTAACATTCAGATGTTGCACGCTCTGTAGCTCTTTGAGCGCATGTTGTAACCGTTCCGAAACCACCCTCAAGCGCCGTCCTTGCACCCGCCTTCACAAAGAAGATAGGAAAACCGGTGTCCGCACAGACCAGCCCAGCGCCTTTTTCGGCCAGATCCGCGTTTCGGAGGCTGACCTCCAGATGCTTGCGCGCCATGGGCTCCGTCTCCTCGGAACAGGCATGTTCCAGCGCGGCACGGACGTCCGGCGGCATTTTCGTAGCGGCCAGAACCATGGCCTCGTACATCGCGTTCTCCAGTGTTTTTCCGGAAATCATTTTTTTCCTCCTTCACGGAATTCCCGCAGGTCGAACACCCATTGTTCATAATCAACGTCATGGTGTTCCCCCATCGGATTGACTTTCACCTCTTTCGGACATTTCAGGCGGTTGTACGCGGCATACGCACAATCCGGCGGCGCCATATTGTCCTTGAGGCAGACTTGCATTTTCACGCGGCACCGGACCCGGTCCGCAAAATTCATGGCGTCGAAATAGCTGAGAACCCGGAATACCTGTTCCGTCAGTTCCGGATACCGTTCCAGAAAACGGGCAATCTCGGCCGCACAGGCGGTCCGGGTGAAAACCCGCCGTTCCCAGCAGCAGTAACTCGGAACCGCCGCAAGACAAAGGGAAACGCGCGGTTCCAGCGCGGCCATGATCAGAGACGTTCCCCCGCCCTGGCTCGCCCCCATCACCGCTATCCGCGAAGGATCGATTTCCGGACGGGAAAACAGGGATTTCACCATCAGAAGCTGATCCGTAAATGCATGATAAAAGTAGCTTTCCTCCGGATTCGGCCGGTCGAGATTATTCGTTGCAAAGGAATTTGCACAGCGGCGCATCGGAGTCACGCTGGAGGTGATTCCGCCTTGAAGCCGGAATTCAGTCTGAAGCACGGCGCATCCGGACAGCGCGTAAGCAAGCGCATCGCCGGGCCATTTTCCGCGTGACCCCGCCCCGCCGTGGAAAATAGCGACGCCGGGCACAGGATGATTCCGGGTCGCGTCTCCGGGCAAATACAGCCACGCTTTCACCGGGGTGCCGTCCAGTCCGTGCACGGTCACATCGAAGACCCGGATATAATCGTATGGATAATCCTTCAGAAGAACCGCTTCCGAACGCGGATCATGTGCTTCGACCCGTGCCAACGCCCGGTTCCAGAAGTCCTCGAAATCAGGTTCGCACGTAGTCGGCCAATCGATCTTCTCCAACTCATCCAGCTGTTGTCTGACGAAAAACATCTACGCGTCCTTTCCTGTTTGACGGAAATCAATATAAATAACCGGATTGATTTTTTCAAAGAGACAATCTATATTTATTGATACATAAATCATATCAATCAAAAAGGAGAAGAATCAATGGAACTGACCCATCTCAAATATTTTGTCGCCGTCGCGCACGAACTACATTTCCGGAAGGCAGCCGAACACCTGAACGTTTCGCAGGCGCCGTTGAGCCAGCAGATCGCCCGGCTGGAGGACGAACTCGGCGTAAAGCTGTTCGAGCGCACCAGCCGCGTAGTCCGGCTCACGGACGCCGGACGCCTTTTTCTGGAGGAGGCGGAAACGATTCTGAAACGAGCCGTCCACGCCGTTGAAAGGATGGAGCAGTTCGCCTCCGGCGGCAGCGGCTCTCTTTCCATAGGCTACAACGAACCGGCGCTGAACACCTTCCTGCCCGAAGCGCTTTTCCGTTTCGGGAAAGAATATCCCGGCATGGAACTTCAGCTTCACGAGATGGAAACGGAAGCCCAGCTGAACGCCCTGCGGTCGGGAGAAATCGACATTGGAATTCTACGCCCGTTCGGGTATGATCTGGACGAATTCGAAAGCCGGTTCATTTTTTCAGAAAACTATGTGCTCGCCATGAATCCGTCCCATCCGCTGGCACAAAAAAGAAACCTCACCATCAAGATGCTGGACGGACAGGCGCTGCTGCTTTTCGTACGAAACGTAAACCCGTTTCTGTTCGACCGGATCAATGACATTCTCCATGCGAACGGAGCCTGGCCGGAAGTCCGCACCTACGCCCGGAACAAGGCTTCGATGCTGGCACTGGCGAAAGCCGGATTCGGCGCGGCACTGGTTCCGGAATCGTGCGCGGGAAATGCGGTAAGCGGGCTGGTCTTTCATGCGTTGCCGGCTATTTTTCCGAGCGTGGAAATCTACGCCGTCCGGGAAAAATCGTCAACGCACCCGGCTGCGGAAAATTTCATGCAAAGCATTGCAAAAAAAACAATCAGATAAAATATTCCCAAAAAGAACGGCGCTAGGCTCGTCGCTCCTATGCGGAAGCAGTTTCTCCGGCGGAAAAAACGATCGTGAACACACTGCCGTGTCCGACTTCGGAAGACGCACTGACCGTTCCTCCGTGAAGCTGAACAATATGCTTGACTATGGAGAGGCCAAGCCCGCTTCCGCGGTTCTCGGAGTTTACGGAAGGCTGCGCCCGGTAAAAACGCTCAAAAATACGCCCCAGATGTTCCGGTGCAATCCCGCGTCCGTAATCCACAACCCGGAGAACCGGATGCCCGTTTTCCATTGTAAATCTGATGTCGACACTCTGGGAACCGCTGTGGCGGACAGCATTCACGATCAAATTGGAGACCGCCTGTTCCAGAAGCAGAAAGTCACCCGTCATCTTTTCATGCGGCATTTCCTCCGAAAGATTCAGGGCGACGCCGGCCGCCTTTGCCTCTGAAAGACAGGCTTCCACCGCACTCCGGACGACCTCATCCAATTCGATGGTGATGAATTTTTTCCGTTCCAGCGTATTGCTCCTTTCCAGAGAAGCCAGTGTCAGAACATCCTGGAGGAGATTCCGAAGGCGCTGTCCCTGATGGGAAAGAATGCGGAAACATTTTTTGGCATAGTCGGGATTTTCCGCGGCGCCGTCCTCCAAAGATTCCACAGCGGAAATAATCCCGGTCAGCGGAGTTTTGATCTCATGAGAAACGTTGGCCAGAAATTCCGTACGGTATCCTTCCAGTTTTTTGAGCTGGGTAATGTCGGAAATCGTAATCAGAAGACAGTGGGCGGCATTCCTCGTGAACGAAACGGAATGAAGAAGGAGGAAGACCTCGCCGAACGGAGTCCGATAGGTGAATTCCTGAAAATCCGGTCGGTTCCCGGATAAAAGAGGGATCATGACATCCACCAGACGCTTGAATTCCGGCGACTTGATCTCCGAAATCGGCTGTTGTTTGTCCGTTTTCGGGATTCCCAGAATTTTCGAGGCGGCGCTGTTGCAGCACTCGAACAGTCCTTTTTCGCAAATAAGAATCACGCCGTCGGTCATGGTGTCAAAAATGGCATTCAGCTCATTCCGGCTGTCTTCGAGCTGATTGATCTGGGTCTTCAGCCTGTCGGCCATGGACTCGACCGAAATCGCAATGTCATGGACAAAGCGGTTGCTCCGCTCGGGAACGAAAATCGGAGAGTCCAGATTGCCCGACGCGATGTCGGCCGCACTGGAACGGAGCTTGGCAAGGGGAGAACTGACCTGAAGACGCATGTAGAAAACCAGAATCGTCACGATGCAAAGCCCGATCAGACAGGCGACGAATATCCGGGTCCGGGCCAACGACAGGAGATAGGAATACGCATGAAACGCCGTGGCAACCTCCAGGACGTAGTGCTTCCCATTCACGTCAAAATGCTCCGTATGATATATCAGCCATGCCGACAGCGAACGGCTGTAACGGACGATCACATTGTCCTTCGCCTGTCCCTGAAACATTTCTTTGATGTTCGGCTTTTCCAGATGTTGTTTCATGGGCCCCGGAATATTTTCAGAACGGGCGACAACCTGGTTCTTTTCATCCAGAATGATGTATGCGCTCACATCGGGACCTTCTTTCCGGAAAATCTCCGGAATCTTCTCCCCTTCGTGATTTCTGATCAGGTGGGTAATGTATTTGACATAGACTTGCATGTTGGAGTGCATCTCCCGCCGGGCCTCTGTAAAAAACGAATCCTGACAGGAATTCATGTGAAAAGCCAGAAAAAAGGTGGAAAGAATAATAACGATTCCGAGCACAATCGGGATAATGAAAAAAATCGTGTCGTTATTTTTCATGGGGTTCCTCCGCATCCGGACTGTTGATTTTGTATCCGATCCCGCGGACAGTTTCAAGATGCGGAGCCCAGTCGGCGAGTTTTCTCCGGAGATTCACAATCTGCACATCGATGGCCCGCTCCGTCACAGGATAATCTTTTCCCCTCACTGCAATTACAATCTGGTTCCGGGTAAACACCTTTCCCGGCGCCTCCGCCAGCAGCTCCAGAATGGAAAATTCTCCCGCGGTCAGCTCCAGAACCCGGTCATGAATCTTCGCGATATGTTCGGAGTTGCTGATGTGAAGTCCGTCCAGGGATACCACATCGTTTTTCGGTGAGTCGTTCTTGTTTCTCAGCTGGGCTTTGACCCGGGCGATCAGAACTTTGTTGCTGAAAGGCTTGGTCACATAGTCAACGGCGCCCAATTCCAGCCCGTAAACGATGTCCTGTTCTTCTCCTTTGGCCGTCAGAATGATGACCGGAATCCCCGCTGTCGAGGAATCCTCCTTGAGGGCGCGACAAACCGCCCAGCCGTTCATCCCCGGAAGCATGATATCCAGAATGATCAAGTCCGGACACTCCTGACGGGCAACAGCCAGCCCCCGCTCTCCATTGGAGGCAGTGTATACTCTGGCAAACCCGGCCATCAGAAGATTCATTTCGATCAATTCACAAATGGAACGATCGTCTTCCACCACCAGTATTTTTTCATTCGCGCTCATGCTTTCGCCTCATTGGCTCCCTAGTTTTATAAAAATATACCGTTTCGTTTTCTGTTTTCAATCCCACCTTTTTCTGTCGTGTTAGGTTTCTGTTAGGTTTTGCCGGAATTTCTTGTTTTGAAAATCCAATGAACATATTCTTATGTCAGAAAATAAAGAAAAGGCATATAAGCATGGTGAAAAGCTCCAAAATAAAAATTGGTTTTCAAAAATCTGATTCCCGAAATGTAAAAACCGGTCAGGCATTCCCGGTTCTCAATATTCAATGTTCAACATTCCCGGAGAGTGCCAACCGGGAAACAACAGCACAGAAAGGGTTGTAAAATGAAAAAAATGCTGTTTAATGCCGCTTTTGCGGCAGCGTTCGTCCTCGGAGCCAGTGCATTTGCCTCCGGAGAAACCTCCGTATCGGATTCCTCCGCGTTACTCCGGGATCCGGCGGGTAGTTGTGCCAAGGGCACCTGCGACGGTACCCAGCAGAAAGACCGCAAGCGCGACGGTTCATGCAAGGCTTTTGAAGGCGTCGAGTCCGGCATTCTCCTCGCCGG
>CAYWZD010000008.1:8953-30453 GCA_964462755.1 uncultured Victivallales bacterium
ACGGCACGAAGCAGAGAGATCGCAAGCGTGACGGTTCCTGCATCAACAGTTAATCCGGTAAAAAAATACTGGAAATCTTTTCCGAAATTTTTTCTCAGCTGCCCTTCGGCACAAGGGCGGCTTTTTCATGCCATGCCACCAGACAATCAAACAGACATGGTATCTCCCTCAGGGAAAACGGCAATTGCGGCGGATTATCGGGCCGGAACCGGAGGCAGCGGTTCAATTTGTTCTCCGCATTTCGGGCAGACATCTCCCTTTTCAGACAGTGAAACAGCCGAGTTATTTTTTCAGGCGTCTCCGGAGGCCAGGCGAAATTCTGTTGGCCGCTTTGAACGCCCGGATGAAATAGGAAGAGGACTGAAAACCGCAATTCCAGGCAATCTCCCCGATCGTCATATTGGTGTCGTCCAGGAGCCTCAGCGCCTTGTTCATCTGGTATTTGCGAAGATACTCCTTGTAAGTCATTCCCGCATATCTGGCGAACAGACGTGAAACATATGTCTCCGTAATCTTGAAGTGATCCGCAAGCTCCCGGCGGGAAAGTTCTTCCGGAAATGTGGCAATGATTCGGTCCACAAGTTTGCTCCAGAGCGCATACGCTTTACCGTATTCGGGAACCACGGAATTCATGACATCGGCCAGAAGCAGAGTCAGCGCACTCCGAAGCATGTCCGGAGCCAGTTCATCCGCTTCCGTTCCCTCATGAAGTCCGCACACGGCGCTGATCGCGTGGGAAGTGCACATCCGGAGGGAATCCTTGAGATGATAATAATCCGTGGGCAAGTTCAACGGCGCATTAGGAACGTCGTGGACTGCGTGAATTATCCGGAGATATTCCGGGTTCATCACAAGGGCAAGCGTCTCGTGAAGCCGGTCCCACCTTCCGCCGGTGATGCAATACGGCTTCATGACCAGCGTTTCACCTGCCGTGTAATCCGCCTCAAAAATTTCGTCTCCGCTGCCGACGTTCAACTGAAGGAAGCCGTCCATCACGAAAGTCAGACGCGGAAATGTGAACGAACATCCGAACTGGACCCGCCTTTTTCCAGTGTATTTTTCGGCAAAATGGAACTTGCGGAAGTTGTCCGCCGCCAACACCTTTTCCAGCGTTTCGATGATCTTTTCCCGGGAGAAATTCATGCTTTTCCCTGTTTTGTTCCCATTTATGCTATAAATGTAATTATATTACTATTGCTGAAAAGCGTTTTCGCTTGTATAATTTAATGTAACACAAGGAAGAGAGTTGTCAATTCCATAAAATGGCATCTTTCAAAAGATATGCACATAATTATAATTCTGAAAGGTTGAAGGCATGAAGAAGACAATCACGATCGCACTCGCCGCCGGATGCATTCTTGCAAGCGCCGCGCAATGGGATTTCAAGGACGGCGACAATTCAAAGATCGTCCGGGAAAAAGATAATTCTGCATTGAACGGAAAAATCAACAATCCCGCACTCTGCAGCTGGGCACGGGAAGATGACCGCGGGTGGTTCCTGACCTTTAAAAACGGCGGTTCGGTCATCGTTCCTCATGCGGATTCGCTGAACTTCGAAAAAGGCTTCACCGCGCGCATTCATTTCTCATACGACATGTCCGGAATCGGCCGCACGAATTTCGCCAACCTTTTCACCAAAGGCGGCAACTTTCAGCAAGGCTACTCGATCATGATCGGACGCGGCGGCACTCTCATGCTGAACCTCCGGGGATTCAAACCCGAGTATTACATTGCAAAACTCGGAATGAAGTCAAACGTTGAATATTTTCTCTCCATTTACGCGGGAGACGGAAAGGTGCGTATTTTTCTGAACGGGAAGGAAGCCGCGTCCTATCCCGTGAGCGGGACACTTCAGCTGAAGGACAATCTGAAACCGCTTCATATCGGTTCGCTCGGGCTCGGATACGGATTCTCCGGCAACATCTATTCGTTCAGCATCAGCCCCTACACTCCGCCGACGGATGAAAAACAAAATGCCGAAAAAGTGAGGAATTTCATTCCGCTTCCAATCCCGGATCCGCCGGGAACGGTCATCGTGAACGACTTTTCAAAGTTCAGTCCGTCCGAAAATATCCTCGCTTCCTCCGCGGTCTCGGCCAGCAATGAAAGAAAATGGGTCCTGCGTCATGTCGCATTCATGGCGCAGAGCGATTCGGTTTTGCACCCGCCGCTTTCGCCAGACTCGATCCTCACCTTCGCCCCCGGACTCAAAGGCAATTATGACGTTTATGCAAGTCTGCGGGCAGTCGATGCCGACACGGCGCTCCAGTTCAATCTTTCCAACAGCGACACATGGTATAAACTCGAAACGACTTCCGTCGGCGGAAACCACCGGAATGTGGAAATGCGGATCGCCAGGAACGTCAAGATGGATGGCGTTCAAATCAGACTCGCATCGTCCGCGACTTTCGCCTACCTCGGCAACATCAAGTTCGTCCCCGCGGGAAGCAAAAAAGAGTGGATGGCGGATCCCATCGGGAAAGTCACAGCGGGCCCCAAGATGACAGAGGCGACGCTCCGTAAATTCCGTGAGAAAGAGATCAAGGAAAAAATTGCAAGCGGATATTTCAAGGAGCTCCACTATGTCGAAAAACGTTCCGCGCCTCCCCCTTCAGCACTCTCCCTCAAACGTGGTTACATGCTCTTCGAACAGCCATGGATGGAACTTCTTTTCAAAAACAGCGTCCCCTCTGCCGATAAAGGTAAAATTGAACTTAAAACCAGTTTCGCACCCGGCGAATTCGAACCGGTCACTCTTGGAATCCGCGCAATCCGGCCTCTGAAAGGCGTCACGCTCCGCATGAGCAAACCGTTTTCCAACGGGATTCAGGCGGAGATCGCGGTCGTCGAACCCATCCCCAAACGGACCTCCAACTATTGCGGCGCCTCCGAATTCATCAACGCGCCGCAGTATCTGGAACAGAACGGCCCCGTTGACATCGCTCCCGGTCAGACCCGTCAGTTCTGGATCACACTTCACGCCCCGGAAAACGTCAAACCCGGAAACGGTCATGCCGAGCTCGAACTGGTCAATGGCGATAACATCGAAAAAATTCCCGTTACGGCTCATGTATACTACCTGAAATTACGCCCGGTCGAAGGATACGACATCGGGTTCTGGGTCAGTTTTGGAGGTCAGGACAAAGATGCCATCGACCGACAGATCCGGTGTATGATCGACCACGGAATGACCTCCTTCGTAGCAGGCAATTTCTTCACGCTCAAAGGAAATAAACCGGAAAACTTCAGCATCGACTTCCCCGCCTCCTCTGCGACAATCATTGGAGAAGCGTGCCGGAAATACAATCTGCGCGGCAATATGATCGTCGCCGTGGATACCCTCAACAAAGGCGACGCTTTCACCCGTCTGGTGAAGGAATTCGACGACTATGCGGACAAGCACCGCTGGCCGAAGAGAATCTACACCGTAAACGATGAAGTGCCGTCGCATCCGCACATCTTCCCCGCATTCACGAAAAGCGTCAAGGCACTGCATGAAGCCGGATTCAAGGTCATGGCCGACCACATCTGGTACAAGACCAGCCGTCCGCTACAGAAAGAAGTCGATCAGGCGACGCCCTACATCGATGTCTTTGTGGAACGCTTCAATACGCGCCGCCTTTTCTACGTGGACACATGGGAGGAAATGGAAGCGGAAGTTCTCAAACGCGGAAAGAAACTTTATGCCTACAACTCCAACAATGCACTGACCTTTGCCCAGCCCGCCGCCATGCGCTTCGCCGGAGGCTGGTTCTTCCGCTCACTTGCGAAACACACCACCGGGCATCTCATCTGGGCTTTCAACGCCTCTACGAGCCATCCCTACACGGACCTGGACGGCGTCACAACCGACTGGCTCTATGTCTATCCGCAGCACGGCAGCCGCAAGGGCGGTCCGGCCATCGACTTCGAAGCCTTCCGCGAAGGCGTGGACGATCTGCGCTACATTCTCACGCTCGAACACGAAATCGCCGCCGCGCGAAAAGCCGGGTTCACCGCACAGGCGGACGCCGCCGAAGATGTCCTGAAGCAACTCATGGACAGTTTCGACAAGAAATCTTTCTATGAAAAATCCGTTTTCTTCGACTCGAAGTGGTCCGAAAGGCAAGTGGGAAAAGACGGAAAGATATACGTCAGCGGCGAACTCAATATTCCGAACGGCTGGACGCTCGATACCTATGTCAGGGCCCGCGAAAAAATGGCTGATGAAATCATGAAACTCCAGAAAATCAACAGGAACTGAAAATGTCTTTGGAAATGGAAAAAGTTTTCTCCGGATCGATTACGCGCAATCCGTCCTACCACGGTTGGCCGACAGTCGCCCATATCGGCGGCGGTGAACTTCTGGCCGTATGTTCCGGGAACCGGGAGGCTCATGTATGTCCCTTCGGACGGGTCTTCCTTTACCGGTCCCCTGACGGCGGCCGTTCCTGGACCGGCCCGGAACAGCTCTCGTCCGGACCGCTCGACGACCGCGATTCCGGAATCTGCCGCGCCGCGGACGGTTCTCTCCTCGTGAATTATTTCACCAACATTCTGGCCCTCTGCGGGGCCCGGCAGGAAGCATGGAGGAAAGCGGCGGAAAACATCAATCTGACAACCATGTCCCGCGAACATAACTTCTGGATGAGACGCTCGACCGATAACGGAAAAACATGGTCCGAAAAATACGCCATTCCGCTCAACAACCCGCACGGTCCCACACTCGCGAAGGACGGCTCCCTCATCATTGCCGGACGCCGCGTATCCCCTTCGCCCGCCTATAGTTTCGAGGGCAGCCGGCTGGGCGAGGAACTTGCCTTCGCTCGCTCCGCAGACAACGGGCTGACATGGGAAATCGTCTCCGAAATTCCGGCTCCGGAAGGACACGAGAGCCTGCACTGTTTCGAACCGCATGCGCTGGAAGCGGCCAACGGCAGAATCATCGTCCACATCCGCGACCAGAACGAATTGCCACTCATCGAAACGTGGCAGACGGAATCCGGAGACGGCGGTAAAACATGGACTTCCCCGCATCGTGTCGCGGACGGGTATCCATCCCACCTCATGAATCTGCCGGACGGCAGAATCCTAATGACTTACGGCCATCGACAAGCTCCGTTCGGCATACGCTTCCGCATTTCAGACGATTTTGCCGCAACGTGGTCGGAAGAATCGACTCTGACGGATGATGCCTTGAATCAGGATCTCGGATACCCCTCCACAGTCTCGCTGGGTGACGGTTCGCTCTTTACGCTCTGGTATGAAAACCCCGGAAAAAATGCGGTTTTGAAATATTGCAGATGGAATCTGAAAAAAGGAAAGGACGGACTGGAAAAATGAGAAACCAAAAAAGCCATAACAGATTAATAACAAGCGACTTCACACTTATAGAACTCCTCGTTGTAATTGCGATCATCGCAATTCTGGCGGGAATGCTGCTCCCAGCCCTGAATCAGGCAAGGGAAAGTGCGCGAAGAATCGGATGCGCCAACAATCTCAAACAGCTGGGTCTTTATGTCACGTTCTATCTGGACGCCAACAACGGATTCTATCCGATGACCCTGAATGAGAACTACAAGTCCTGGCCCCAGTTCATCATGCCGTCGGACCATGCCGGTAAAAGCCGGATTCTTGAATGCCAGACCAACAAGCCCGAACTGGTACGGCTGATCTTCGACAGATATAATGGCTATTTCATCAGTTATGTGACCAACGCCAACGTTTTCGGCGCACTGCTGGTTGTCGGAGTTCCGAATTACAGGCGGATCACGCAAGTTCTTGATCCATCCGGCACGCTTGCGCATGTCGACATCAATCCTCAAATGAAAACGTTCGATTCAGGTTATTCTTACCTGAAGGCTTTCAGCGAAGGCACCATGAATATGGCGTCCCCATCGACCTTGCGGGTCGGTTATATTCATAATAAAAGCGCCAACGGATTATGGGTCGACGGACACGTCGATTCCTCCAACCATTATCTGCAAAAAGCCGCCACGCTCGCCCGGGATTGAGTTCGATGCAGAAGGAATTGCTCCTGCTTCAAAGATGGAACTCGCAGCAAAGTTTTTCCCGCAGTTTTTCCATATCGATTTCAGCCCCGTTGCCCGGTGTATCCGGGAGTTCGAAATCCGGGCAGGCCGAATGATCGAGTTCTTTCTTCAGGATGCCATCCCGGAAGAAAAGTTTTGCCGGAAAAATATCGGACGGATACGTAATATTGGAAAGTGACCCGGCCGCCAGAAGAGTGTAAATCCCCAGCCCGGTTTCAATCATGCCGCCGATCCAGCATGGAATCCCGGCGGCCGCGGCCATGTCATGAACTTTCAGCAGAGGAGTCATTCCGCCAAGACGGGGCGGTTTGAGGTTGAACACTTTTCCCGCGCCAATCCGGATCGCCTTTTCCGCTTTTTCCGGCGAGGTAAGGCTCTCATCAAGACAAATGGGCGTTTTGATCTGTTTCTGGAGCTCCGCATGGTCGATCAGGTCGTCATTGGCAAGGGGCTGTTCGATCATCGCCAGACCGAACTTGTCCACCTCTTTGAACAGCGCCAAATCCGCAAGCGTATAGGCGCTGTTGCAATCGATGTGAAAGACCTGATCCGGGAACGCCTTCCGGACCGCGGACAGCATATTGAGGTCCCAGCCCGGACCGAATTTCAGTTTGACACGCGGATATCCCGCCTCCACGGCCTTCCCGATCTTCCCGATCAACATGTCAAGACTGTCCTGAATGCCGAAATCCGCCCCGCCCGTAACCGTCTGTCGAATTCCACCAATATATTTCCAGAGCGGAGCATGGTTCATCCGTGCGGCAAGGTCCCACCATGCCATGTCGAAACCGGATTTTGCAAATTGATTACCCTTGATGAATTTGAATGCCTTTTGAAGCTCTTCACCGGAACGGATGTCCTTGCCCAGCAACAGGGGAGCCATCCATTTTTCCAGAGCGAAAACACCATCACAGTATTCCGGAGAATATGTGGGAGCGGCCAGCGGGGAAACTTCGCCCCACCCGGAAAATTCCCCGGAGCGGAGGTTGACAAGAACACTCTCGATAGCCTCGTCCGAACCGTAGGCGGTCTTCCATGGATAAATCAACGGCATTTTGATTTTATACAGGGAAATGGCTTCGATTTTCATGTTGTTGACCTCCGTAAAAAAACGTCAGGGGACAAGCACCGGATCAATGATGGCAAGATCGGGAACACTGTAGCGGGTTTCTCCCTTTTCGTCAGTATATGGAGTCGCACGGGAAGAAAGGATCAGCGTTTTCGCTCCGGCGATGTCCGCCCGGACTTCACGAAGGGGTTCGCGCGCCCCGAGTTCAAATTCAAAGACACGCTTTTTCGCCTCGTATTCGATGTCTTCCGAGAAGAGTTTGTTCTCACGGTTATCCGTCTCGACCGCAAAATGCAGCCGGGTGTGGCAATCCTGCCCGTCCGTATATCCCGACGGCATCCCGAGCTTAAAGCGGATTTCAGAAAAGATGCCGTTGACATAAAATTTGGCGCCGCCGTGTCCGTATATCCCGAATCCGTGGGCGAATTTCCGCCCGGTGAGTTCGCCGTTCTCTCCTTTTTCCCATACCTCGATGGGAACCTTTCTTCCGCGGCAGACCAGACAATCCGGCAAAAGATGAGTGTAATGACTCGGATGCCAGAAATAGGGGTTCAACCCGACCAGATCGCAGGCATGGAGCAGTTCCGATTCCGTCGGATCGAAACGGTCGAACGCGATGCAGAACGCCGTATGCCAGGCGGACACGGTCGTAAAAGCTGCCCGTTCCGATTGTTTGCAGAGAAGCGCTTTCCGGACCGCCTCGCTGTACGCCATGTTCTTCCCGCGGTAAGCGGCTTCCACTACGGGACCGACCATTTTTTTCCCTTCGGCAATGCCGGAACGGATCTCATTGAAAAGATACAGCGCGGCTTCCGGAACAGTCCGCCCCATCAAGCGAGGCTTTGGCGGCGGAAAGTCACCGGAGGCGCAATCGAAATAATGGTGAAGCCGGATGTGGCGCGTCGGGTCTGGATCGGGAAATATCTCCTCGAACAGCATATTGTCCATGGCATGTCCCGGCGTGAACGGTTCCTGAAGGAAATGTCCGAGGACACCGGCACGGCAAACAGCCTCCTCCCAATTTCCGGCACGCAATTCCGCAATCAGCGCATTCATCAGGGTCTCGATCAGAATATGGTTCGCCGTCATGGAAAGAGCCCCCTGCCCCGTAAAGTCATCGGCGGCCGGACCATGCGGAATCCAGCGCCCGTTTTCCTGTCGGCAATAACGGTCAAACCCGGGCTGATAAATCCAGTCGAGAATCAGGCAGTATGCCCCGAGCTTGTCGGTCACGCTGCGAATCTCCGGCATGAACGGTTTTCCGATGGTTTCCGGACTCATATCCGGGTGAATCAGAGAAAGTTCCCAGGAAGGCATCCCTTGAGCCGCCCTCAATCCAAGAAGCGCGTGTCCCTGCCATTCAAGCATAGCATCGTTCCCCTTCCACAATCATCCCGATCAGAACGTCCAGCGAATTGACGAAAATTCCGCCATTGCGATGTACAATACTCTCTTTTTGACGCCGGTCAATGTTCACTCCATATTTTATCCCCGCTTTCATGGCGGGAAGCATGTCCCGGAACGGATCATCGCCGATCATCATCACATGTTCGGGATCGAATCGGCCGTCCCGCAGGATATTCGGGTAGAACTTCGAGGAAAACTTGCCTTCCGGATCAAGAAAAGCGCATCCGGCATAATACCCGGCAAGATAATCACAGCCGCGGATGTCGGCAATGCCGCCGGTCGAGAGTTTTACCAGCGTCATGAAACGGGAATTGGTGGTGGCGGTATAAACCGGAATTCCGCGTTCCTTCATGGCACGCAGAAAAGAGACGACATCCTCCGGAATGATCGTATGACGCTTCAGGTCATCCCGCATGACATCGAAGTATTCCTCCGGAAGAACGTCCAACTGCCCGAGAAACTCGGAAAGGCAATGGACAGAGGTATCTCCGCAAGCAAAGATCAGGCGGGTCGCTTCTTCGCGCGGAATCCCCTTCTTGACCATGAGAATATCTTCGAGATGGTCGAGCGGTCCCTTTTCCATGCCATTCGGATACCCATCCGTTGACGTCATGGTTCCATCGATATCCATCAGGATCGTCTTGACAAAAAAGGAGGCTTGAGAGTTGTTCATGAGTTCTCTATTGAACTTTCATTTTGGTTTTGAATGTGAAATTGTGAAGCGGCAAAATATTTTTCTCAACAGTCAACAGTTCCAGTGTCGAAATTGACTTATCGCGATAAATCAATAACCGTGAGATGTCCCTCATTCCCCAGTGAAGAATCAAGCGGCCGCCAGGAAGCAGAGCCGACGCCTCCGGCGTATTGAATATTCCACCGGCACAGCTATGATTGTCAACCTTGAAACTGTTGAGCGATCCGGCATCCCATGAAGGAAAAAGGTAAGTATTGAAGGTTCTGGTGACCACTTTTTTTCCGTCCACAGAAAACAGAATATCCGGAGACGAAAAACAAATTCGAGTCTGGAGCGAAGTTTTCATAGCACCGGCGGTCAGATTCTTGAATTCAAAAGCGACCTTGATTTCAGAGGCTGTAGCGGATATTTCAAACCTTTTCTGAAGTGAAAAATCGCTTGCAAGATATCCAAGACACACCACGACATCCCCTTCGTCGAGAATTGCCGCGTCATAGGGTTTGAAGGGGATATGCAGCGATTGAAACGAACGGCTGTAGCGTAGAGGAGAGTTCACAATCATCCACGCCGAACCTTCCCCGTAATTATACCGGGCGGTTCCTGCAGGAGGGAGAATTTCCTGACCTGATGGAAGTTTTTTCCAGCCGGCGATCAGCCCTGAATCATATGAAAGACGGACACGCTGGGTTGGTGTATTTACAAGAATGCCGCTCTGATCATAGTCAATGGAACTCGTCTGATGCCTGCAATTTGAAAACTTCCGGGCGAATTGTTCTTTCAGCAGCTGTTTTTCAGCAGCGACCCGGACCTCCAGTTCGTTCTCTTCACCGGGACCGGATGCGGACACGCGGAGATCCCGTAACGTAATTCCCTCAATCCCAAGCAATGGATCGGTTCTGGAAATCAGAATGAAAGCCGCATCTTCCGGCTGTATGCGAATCCGGAATGAACTTCCAAATGTTTTCGAAGTCCAGAGCGGTTCGCTTCCGCACGTGTAGCGGATCTTCCGGACCGGATCAGAAACATAAAACGAGGGAAGTGTGCCGGAATAAGCGGCGACCGCTTCAATCGGAAATTCCCGTCCGAAATTGAAAAGAGTCAGAAGGGTGTCATTTTTCCAATCCTTTGCAATGAATTCGAAGGAGTCCGACAGAAATTCATCGGCGTATTTCCGATTCCACGCGGGGTCGATCGATGCCTTCGCCTCAGTGGATTCCTGTTGCTCCGCATAGAAATCTTCCAGGACAGCGATCTCACCCAATGCTTTTGCAACATTCACAAACACATAACCGTCGTGGTGATACCGGTTGCAATAGTTCTGCACCTCCGGACCGCCGAGTGCGGCGACAAGAAGAATTTTCATGCGGATTCCCGCCGGAGTGGACGCCTGGACGGAGGAAAGGTATCCTCCGAACATTCCAAGGGCGCGGTCCGTGGAGATCGATGCACCGACCGGCTTTTTCAGATACGTCTTCTGCCGGCGGATCAATTCGATTGACTCTTTCCCGGAAAACGTATAAATGCTGGGAACATGATAATCGACAAACCGATCGGCCTCCCGCGGATCGAGCGGACACCCGTAAAGCTGGCGTTCAAGCCGTTCCGGATGATCGAAGTCCAGAAGATAATTATAAATGGTGACCTTCGAATGAGGAAAGCGGCGGCGGAATTCAGCCACTCTTTTTTCCAGAAGTTTTCCCTGGAGTTTCAGATGGAAATCAAGCCATTGCCGGAAATAGTCTTTCTGAATCCGCTCCGGGGTGAGGGACGCACGGTCAAGGCGATACCGCAGGGCGAACTCGTCAAGGCACTCCGGACAAAAACAGGCATGTTTCATATAACCGAACGGTTCATTGTCAATCACAAGCAAATCTCCGTCGACGATATGTTCACATTCAAAATTGCGTCTGGCAACCGCGTCCCAGAGGGCCTTGTTCCGAAGCGCGGCCATGGGACAGTGATAAACCGGATCTTCCTTTCCGTCGGCAAGGAGAGCCGGTCTGATCGGTTCTCCGCACCAGGACCTGCGCCATGTAAGCGGATTCCAGAGCAGCATCTGACCGAATTTCCAGCCGGCTTTACGAAGCACCGGTTCATATGAATCATATTGTACATTGAGACACCCGCTGGAAGCCATGCCCGCCGATTCATACTTTTTCATGATGCGCTGTTGAAGCTCCGGATTTCCGACGTCCAGATTCCAAAGCCGGTTTACCATGTTGTGAAAACGAAACCTTTTCGGAAGTTCCGGCGGATCGATCGGAGGCAGAAACTTGAGAATCACATGGCATTCAGGTGAAACCTCATGGCCGTTGCTCCAGCGATAAGTCAGTTTGTATTCCCGGGACGGATCGAATTTCTCCTGTTCGAAGTAAAACGTAATTTCCTTGCGGACAGCATTCCCGGTTCCCTGACGGCTTTTTTCCAGAAAATCCTTCATCTCGCCAAACGTACAGACCAATGAACCGTCCGACTTCTTTTCCGCC
This sequence comes from uncultured Victivallales bacterium, assembly GCA_964462755.1. Classification (GTDB taxonomy): domain Bacteria; phylum Verrucomicrobiota; class Lentisphaeria; order Victivallales; family UBA1829; genus SIG94. Next base: position 20,642 of record CAYWZD010000008.1, read on the forward strand.
TTCATGGGAAGCGGATAACTAACCGCTTGTCCGGTCTGAAGACTGAGATATTGCGCGAGCACCTCCTCCAGACGAATCCCCGGCGGAACCGTAACGGAAAAAGTCGGATTATTCAGTTCGTATTTTGTTTTGAGCGGGGGGACGTCGAACCCAAAAACCAGATTGTTGGGAGACCCGCTGATGGAGTGGAACAACCGTCTGTATCCTTTCCATGCGGTAATATTTCCTGAAACCGGTTCCGCCGAAACCCGCAGTTTCTCCGCCGCGGGAAGAGAAAAAACAGCAGCGAGGCAGAAAATCCACAAAAAATGGTTCATACAGCATCTCTCCATAAATTACTTGGCAACGGGTTGAAGGATCAATGAAATCCTCCGGATATCGACGGGCGCATGTTCAACCAGGAAATCCAGAGAATATTTTCCGCTTTCCTGCTTGCTTTTTGTCTCTTTTATCGTGTATTCCGCAGAATAGTCGTTCCACTGTCCTGCAACGGCCCCGGAGGAGCGAAAACCGGGAAGCCATTGCAGAGAACGTCCGTTGTCCAGAACCGGCCCCCCCGCAGCCCCCTGAGAGATACGAACCTGAAAACGGACCCGGACCCTGTCCCCTGCCGCCGCATTGAATTTCGTTCCTCCATAGACAATGGACATGCATTTCGGCTTTTTCTTCGCATCGAACTGGGTTGGACTCTTGAGCGGCGTCACACGCAAATATCGGCAGTCCTGCTCATCGGTTTTCACTTCCAGGGTGCCCGGCCAGTCACGATTCAGGCAGCTCCACCCGACTACGCCATCTTCGGCGGGAATGGAAAAATCGGCATTTTCCAATTTAATTTTGCTGGGGGACTGCCCCGGTGTTTCCTGTGAAAGCAAAGGGACGGAAAGCAGGACACAGAGAAGAAGGCATGCATTTCTTTTCATTTATTCTCTTCCTTTGAAAAATATTTCTTATATTTCAGTGCGATTTTTAATGGGGCATGAATTCCTGAATATTCTTTTCATCGGGCGGGATCGAATCCGGTATACATGTAACGGGAATAACTCTTGATGCTGCCCAGATTCTGGTAATATTGATCGGGGGTCGTCCTTCTCTTGAAATCCGGGAACCCCATTGAGGCGACATGACCGTCCATGAATTCGAGATTGGTTCTCCGGGGAGTCGCTGTAATGTCGTACGGATCCGCCTTGAACGTCCGGGTTTCTCCGGCATGATGACGCCATCCCATATATCGGATAGCAATCATGGAATAAGTCTCGGTATACTGATCCACCAGCAGAAAGGCTTCTGAAGGGCAAAGCAGACAACTCAATTTTTTGTAGTTATAAGGAGCCACGGTTCCCAAACTGGTGTCCCCTCCCAGAAGTGAGTTCAACGAGTAATGTGTATATGCCATTTTTGAACTGGGGTTACTTGAACTGTAAACGGGCAGTTTTTCATTCGGGCACAGGTAGACCTTCGCAACGCTGGAGCGATAACTCCAGTCAAACGATTTCTGACCGGTATATCGTGCAAGCGTCCGAAACCACACGCCCTCGCCCCAGGAAAGAGTCCCGCCGCCTCCGGTCTCATGGAGATACAGCCTCGCCGGAAGAATCCATTCTTTACTGTCCATTGAATACATGGAAGAAACGGAACCGAGCTGTTTCAGGTTATTTATGCAGGACATGGACTTTCCCATGTTTCGCGCATTGTTCAATGCCGGCAAAAGAATTCCCGCAAGAATTGCGATGATCGCAATCACGACCAGGAGCTCTATCAGTGTGAATTTTCTCCTCATTTGAAACCTCCTTCTCATTGATTCTCTGTTTTATCCCTCATATGATCTCTTTTTCTCCAAACTCTTTTCTTCTTGCAGCAAGGAACGATTTTCCCAGTTCCTCCAGCCAGCGGGTATAATCACCGCCGAAACGGAGATAACGGTCGATCGCGGCATCGGCGATCTCCCGGTTTGCCTGACAAAAATAGGTATTCTCCGGAAGGCAGATTCCATTCTCAAAACATTCCGCAAAAAGTCTGAATTCGTTTTTGCGCAGAAACGACGGCATGATCCCACGCATGACCGGCACTGTCCGGCTGGACAATGCCATGATTCGCTGTCCCTTTGCGGAAAGAGCGAATTTGATGAATTCCCAGGCGCCGCGGTAGTTCATCGAGTCACTCCGGATGGAGAAAAACTCATAATTCACCACCGTATGCTGTCCGGACTCTTTCGGGAAAGGAAGAAAGCGGTAATTGCGGTCCACGGGCAGAAGCGGCATATTGAACATCTTTATGGCTGCCCGGTTTCCGTAAAACAGCCGCAGATCATCCCGGTTTGGGTAGATGTCGGAAACAAGCGGGGCAAAACCGGCACGGATCAGTTCCTTGAAGGAGTCCAGTGCGATTTTCAATGAAGGAGAAGGTTTGTAGCGCAAGGTCAGCGGGTCCAGGAACCTGCCACCCCGGGCAAGCAGGAAATCACAGTAATGACTGCAAAGGAAAGGGAACCGCATGTCGGAGGAGGCTTTCCCGCTGATTTCGTGGAGGAGTTCAAGGAACTCGTCCCACGCATAATGGCGGACAGGCGTCTTGAAAACGGCCTGATTGCAGCAGAGCGCCCGGCCAATCTGATTCGGCGCGATTCCCCATACTCTTCCGGCATGATCGACAACGGACAGATTCGGATAATAAAGGGAATGATCCAGTTCAGTCAGCATGGACGACAAATCAATAAACGGAAAGGTATCGGCAATGATTCCGCTCATGATCGGATTGTTGATGTTCAGGCAGAAATCAAAACTGGAATTATGAATGGCGTAGTGAAGGTCGTAGAATGTCGGAAGATACCGTACGGCAATCCGGTGCTTGCGGGTTGCATTGAACTCTTCCACAACAGGATTCCAAGTCGGAGCCGATTCGCTTGCAAGCAGAAGAACCGTGTCCCTTCCGAATTCAAAGTTCTCTTTTGTCAAAGCCCCTCCGGTTCCCGCTTTCCGGGTCCGCTTTTTCGGTTTCATCTCCACGCCGTAACGTCCTGCAAGATGCTCGCATACGCTGGTTGCAGCCTCCTGCCCCAGTGCAAAACGAATTTTGACTTTGCGAACAGACGGCAGCAATGAGTTTGCCGGAAGCGGATCGTTTTCTTCGCAGAGCAAACGGTAAATCCGTTCCAGTCTCGGACACAACGGCTTCTTTATTTTGTTCTCTGACATCGGTATCTCCCGGGCCTTTGATGAAAAACATATCGCCCGTTTGAGCAAATACAAACGGCGAAGAACAAGTTTTCTGTACCTGACAGTCAGCGATCTGTACTTCAATGTGTTCAGAAGAAAAAACATTTTCCCCCGGCAAAAGGCTGAAAAAAGGTTTTCATGAACTTTTCCGGAAAAAGGACTAAAAAAGAAACGTCCACGGGTGTATAATACCGGCATACCCGAAGAATGCAAGGCGTCATTGAATTCAAATCGCCTTTGCATTTTCCGGTCAAGGAGGGAACCATGACAGAGAAAAAATATACCGTCCGGCATCTTCGCCGGGAAGAGTTGAATTTCCCGGTGGATCTTGCGGCAGCGGAAGGCTGGAATCCCGGAATCCATGATGCGGAAAGTTTTTTTGAAGCCGACCCGGACGGCTTCTTTACAGGGGAACTCGACGGCGAACCCGTTTCGACGATTTCGGCGGTCCGCTACGGAAATGACTTCGGCTTTCTCGGATTCTATGTTGTCCGTCCGGAATATCGCGGACATGGATACGGTCTGAAAATCTGGCAGGAAGCCTGCCGTTTTCTGAATGGACGCATCATCGGACTGGATGGCGTCCCAGCCCAGCAGGACAATTACCGCAAATCCGGCTTCATATTGGAATATCGCCATATCCGGTTTCAGGGGATTGCCGAAGCCGCAGCCGAGACGGAAAAAGACTCGAGCGTTCTGCCCCTGTCCAATTTCCCCTTTGCCGAACTGGCAACCTATGACCATCCGCTTTTTGGAACGGCGCGGGAAAGTTTCCTGAAAAGCTGGATCACACGCCCCGGAACCATTGCTCTCGGCATTCGCGTGAAAGAGGCAAAGCTGAACGGATTCGGCGTTCTGCGCCCCTGCCGGAACGGATACAAAATCGGTCCTCTGTTCGCCGAAACGCCGGAACTGGCGGAACGCCTCTTCCGCGCCCTGCTCGGGCATGTTCCCGCCGGAGAACCGTTCTTTCTTGACGTCCCGGAAAAAAATCACGCCGCCTTGAAAATGGCCGAGACCCGGAAAATGCATCCGATGTTCGAAACGGCCCGGATGTATGCCAACGGAAAGCTGGATCTGCCGACCGGACGGATCTTCGGAACCACGACACTGGAACTTGGATAAGGTCTTCTGGAAAGTATGAATCCCCGCGTTTCCTATTCTGAATTGAAAGAGCGTCTGGCAAAATCGAAATTCCGTTCCAGATTCCATCTGAATGAAACCGGACGCGCCTACATCGCTGTCCGCGGCTGGAACATGATCGAATCGCAGGCGAAGGAAATCATCCGGAAACGTCTGGCCCCGGCCATTCCCGAAAATGACGGGAAGCAGACGCCCATGCGCGGACACGCAGTATTTGTCGCCCAGCACGCCACGGCGACCTGCTGCAGGGGGTGTCTGGCCAAATGGCATTCGATCCCGGAGGGAAAGGAACTTTCCGACGCCGAGGTCGAATATATCGTCCGGATGATCCTCGGCTGGCTCCGGGACCAGGCGGGCGATCTCTCCGGTTATCCGCACACACCGGAGTTGTTTTCGTCTTCCTCAGAATGAATTCATAAACAAGTCGAAGTCTTCAAAGACGGCAAACGAGTTTGCCGGGGTACAGGGAAATTTTCCCTGCCGCGGAGTTTGAGGGCGAGGAGCCCTCATGCACTTTGCCTTTGCGGCGGCGGTTCCACCGCTTACGGACGAGCTCTGAAAGAGCGAGAGCCGCCGCTCTCGTGAGGTTGGCATCCGGGGATGCCCGGAGCTCTCGAACTTGCCGTCCCGGCAAATTCTCGTCCTTGAGATATTATGAGAGACGCGGAGGTAAGAGAAGTGTCTTTCAAAAAGAAAAGGTTTGCCTCCAAGTTAAAAACGAATTATTATATTCGCAAACAACGAGGTCACGCAAGTGCCTCAAATCTTGGAGGACAAACCATGAGAAATGTAGCACCGGAATCAAAGAAAGTCTATGTTGGATTCGATGTTTCGGAAAAAACGATTGAAACTTTTGCTGTTTGCGGGAAGGAAACATCAAAAGGCAGTTGTAAAATTGAAAACAGTCCGGCAGGCATCCAGAAATTTCTTGCCCTGTTCAAAAGAACGGATGAGGTTTGCGTGGTGCTGGAAACCGGAACGCATTCCCTCTGGATGAGCCGATTGATTGGTTCTCTCGGCATCGAAGTGATCGTTGCTCACGCAAGAGATCTGGCGTTGATTTACGGGAGTGATAAAAAGAATGACCGTCTGGATGCCGAGAAACTGGCACGATTGGCCCAGGCTGACAGGAAGCTGCTTCATCCAATTCAACCTGAAACATTAAACATTTAGTACCGCCATACCTTCACAAAATAAACTGTTCAATTTTTTAATTATTTTATTTGAAAACTGTCATCGATGATATATATTACCTCCATAAACCAGAAAAGGTGCATCGATGAAAAACGAAATTTTCCTCACCTCTTTCATTAAACTGTTCAATCTTGCCGGAAGGGTCAGCGGGTCCACATGGGCCAAAAACCCGTCGGAACTGGGGAAGATGAACTTCAAGGAATATCAGGCATTGATGATGGCTTACAGTCATCCGTTCATGTTCTCCCATGAAATTACGCTGAAAGAACTGGCACAGCGGATGAACATGCAGATGCCGGCGGAATCGATTCTGGTTTCCAAGATGGTACGGAAGAAACTGCTCTGCCGGACGGTCGATCCCAACAACCGCCGGTGCGTGCGGATCTCCGTGGCGGCCCGCGGACGCCGGAAACTGGATACCATGATTCCCGAGTTCGAAAAAATCATCGGGGAGCTGCACGGTCTGATTACCAACGAGGAAGCGTCTGCCTTCTGCACGATCGTCGATAAGTTCCACAATCACTTTTTCGCAGGGGAGAATGCGAAATGAAGCCACTTTTCAGGAAACTTGTAATTCTCATCCTTATTTTCGCCTGCCTCGCAACCATCTGGATTTTCCGGAAGGGCATCGCGGAATATTTAAACGGACGGGAGGTGGAACTGACTCTTTACGGCAACGTGGATGACCGGGAAGTGAACCTTGTCTATATTGTCCCTGAAATTGTCAAGGACGTGCTGGTGGAGGAAGGCGCTGTCGTAAAAAAGGGACAGCTGCTTGGAAGGCTGGAAACCGTCCGGATCGAAAACAATGTAAAAGCCGCGAAAGCCGCCGTGGATGCCGCAAAAGCCGCCGTGGAGGTTGCCCAGGCGCTCTATGACAAGGCAAAGAATGGTCCGCGTGTGGAAGAAATCGAAATGGCTCGTGCGGCCGTCGCCGAAATCAAGGCAAAAATCCCCGCTGCCGAGAGCGACTATCAGCGGCAGAACAACCTGCGCAAAACCAACGCCGTCTCCGTCCAGACCGCGGAAAATGCCGAAGCGCTTTACCAGCTCATGATTGCCCAGTTGAAGAACGCGGAAGAAAATCTGCGGATGCTGCTTGCCGGCACCCGGAAAGAGGATGTCGCTTCCGCCGCGGCCACACTTTCTCAAGCGAAAGCGCAGCTTGCCCAGGCTGAAATGCAATACGACATTCAGCGGCAGACGCTTGCCGACACCCGGCTTTACGCGCCGCGCGACGGCATCATCCGTAGCCGCATCCTCGAACCGGGAGAAATGGCGACCAACCAGACGACCGCGCTGATCATGTCGGTCATCTCCCCGAAATGGATCCGGGTCTACATGCCGGAAACACTCCTCAACAAGGTGCGTCAGGGCGACAAGGCGAAAATCTACTTCGACAGCATGCCGGGCAAGCCCCTTGACGGCTGGGTCGGCTACATCTCCCCCAATGCGGAGTTTACGCCCAAAAACGTGGAAACGCCGGAACTCCGGACAGCCCTCGTATACGAGTTCCGGGTCTATGTCAACGATCCGGAAAATCGGCTCAAGCTCGGGACTCCGGCCACCGTCGTGTTCCCCGGCGTCATGGTGAAAAAAGGCAGATTATGAACACGGTTGAATGCCGCACTCTTTCCAAGGTCTTCACGAACGGGAAAGAAAAGGTCCGGGCGCTCTCCGATGTCACTTTCTCTCTCCCTTCCGGGAAAATCGTGGGATTGCTCGGCCCGGACGCCGCAGGAAAAACGACTCTTCTGCGCCTGCTCTGCGGCCTGATGAAACCGACCTCCGGTTCTGCTTCCGTGCTGGACTTCGACACAGTGAAACAAGCCTCGGAAATCCAGAGACGGATCGGCTACATGCCACAGAAGTTCGGGCTGTATGAAAATCTGAGCGTGGATGAAAATCTGCGCCTCTATGCGGATCTTCATCAGGTGTCTGAAGAACAACAGAAAGAACGTTTCGCAAAACTGCTGGAAATGACGATGCTTGCCCCCTTCCGCAAGCGCATGGCGGGAGCCCTCTCCGGCGGCATGAAACAGAAACTGGCGCTCATCTGCGCGCTCGTTTCCGAACCTGAACTGATGATTCTGGACGAACCGACCGTCGGCGTGGACGTGCTGTCCCGCCGCGAACTCTGGATCATTCTGCGCCGGATCGTCAACGAAGGACGCATGACCGTTCTGACCAGCACGGCCTATCTGGACGAGGCGGATTACTGCGACCGCACCCTGATTCTGTTCGAAGGCAAACTGCTGGCGGACGCCACTCCAGCAGAGATCCGCGCGAAGGCGGCGGGCCACGTCGCCAATCCGACCTTTGAAAACGGATTTCAGATTCTGCTGTCCGGCAATGTCCCCCCTCCCCTCAAACGGAAAAATCCGGTCCGGGCGGATGCTCCGATTCTGATCCACGCGGAAAAGCTCGTCAAGAAATTCGGTTCCTTCACCGCGGTCGATCAGGTCAGCTTCGATGTCCGCAAAGGCGAAATTTTCGGGTTGCTCGGCGCCAACGGCGCCGGAAAAACCACTACCTTCCGGATGCTCTGCGGCCTCTCCGACAGCAACGGAGGGATCATTGAAATCGCCGGAGTGAATCTTCGGCACGCACCGGGCAAAGCCCGATGCCGGATCGGATTCGTGGCGCAGAAATTCTCGCTCTATTCCGATATCACCGTCCGGCAGAACATGGAGTTTTTCGGCGGCGCCTACGGACTTTTCGGCGACAAGCTTCAGGAACGGATAGAGTGGGCTTTCGAACAATTCGGCCTCCGGCATTTCGCAGACTCGAACACCGGCAAACTTCCGCTCGGATACAAACAACGCCTCAGCATGGCCTGCGCCCTGCTCCACGAACCGGAAATTCTGTTCCTTGACGAGGCCACCAGCGGCGCTGACCCGATGGCCCGGCGCGAATTCTGGCAGCGCATCATGGAACTGGCCGACAACGGCGTAGCGGTCATCATCACCACGCACTTCCTCGACGAAGCCACCTACTGCGACCGCATGGTCATCATGCAGGACGGCATCACAACGGCCTCCGGAAGCGTGGAGGAAATCATCCGCAAGGGAACCCTGCCGGAAAAAGGGACGCCGTCGCTCGAGGACGCGTTCGTCAACATCATCCGGAATTTCAGGAAGGAGCGCGGAGACGCATGAACCTGAAACGGCTGAACTCTCTGATCGTGAAGGAACGCAAGCAGCTGATCCGTGACCCGTTCAATCTGGTCGTTGGAATTCTTCTGCCAATCGTTCTTCTGCTGATCTTCGGCTATGGCATGAGCGTGGACGTCAAAAACATCCGTCTCGCGATCGTGGAGCCGGAGGAATCGGATATGAGTTCCGAAATCGTGGCGCGTTTCAAATCGTCCCGTTTTTTCATCACCCGCGTTTACCGCAACACGGCGGAAGCGATTCACGCGGTCGAAACCCATGAGTCGGACGCCTGCCTCTTCATTCCGCAGGATCTCCCGAAAAAAATCGTTTCCGACAACGTATCCTTCCTGGTCGTCACCAACGCAACGAATCCCTCCCAGGCGATGCTCAAGGAAAACTACATCAAATCCATTATCAGCACCGCCTTTGTGCCGGAAGGGAAAACCGTCGTCAAGTTCGTGACGATGAAGCCCAGAATGTGGTTCAACGAATCCAACGACAGCCGGTATTTCATGATCCCGGGCGTCATCGTCATCATCATGTCTCTGATCGGCACCATGCTCACCGCCATGCTGATGGCCAAGGAATACGAGCACGGCAATCTGGAAAGCATGTTCGTGACCCCCATGACCAGCCTCGAAATTCTGATTGCGAAGGCCGTCAACAACTTCGTTCTGGGAATGATCGGTCTTGCCATGTCGCTGGCGGCGGCCTACTGGCTCTTCAACGTGCCGATCCGCGCCAGCCTGTGGGTGGTCATGCTCGGATGCGGAGTATATCTGATCATGGCGCTCTGTTTCGGACTGCTTATTTCCAGCATCACAAAAAACCAGTTCGTCGCCAGTGAAATGACTCTGGTGTTCACGTTCATGCCGGCCATGCTCCTTTCCGGATTCCTTTATGAAATAGAAAACCAGCCGGTTGTCATTCAGTATATCACATACCTCGTTCCGGCCCGTTACTTCGTCGATTTCCTCCAGACCAGTTTTCTGGTCGGAAATGTATGGCCGAACATCTTCAAGAACGTGGGGGTCCTTTCCATATTCGCGCTGGTCATGATGATCCTCGCGATCTGGAAAAACCCGAAATCGCTGGAGGGCTGAAGTCA
>CAYWZD010000009.1:0-29544 GCA_964462755.1 uncultured Victivallales bacterium
TCCTGATCGATTTCCATGCGGAGTGGTGCAAGAGCTGCAAGACGATGGAACGCACGACCTTCAAAGACGCCGCGGTTCAGGAGGAATTGAAGAAATTCATTTTCATACCTTTCGACGCCACGGACATCTCCAATCCGAAAATCAGCACCGTCCTGAAGCGCTTTGAAGTGCCCGGACTCCCCGCCTATCTGATTGTCCGGGGGAAATGAGCCGCATCCCGGAACGTCGTCGGATGTTTTTTTCCGGCGGCCGGGTGAAAAATTTTTGTGGACAAATCATTGACTTTCAGTATGAAACATGCTACATTTCAATCCTGAAAGACGACGATGAACCGAGGTGCCGTTCCGTCCGGGGAAAATAAGTTCCGGCCGGTTTGTCCGTCGATGACGGATGATAAGTGGAAAGGATTCTTCGCGATGAAGTCACACTTGAAGGGAAACATGCCCCCGGCGATGATTCTGTGCGGCGGAAAAGGGACGCGTCTGAGGGAAGTGACGGAACTCCTTCCAAAGCCGATGGTCCCGATTGGAGAACAGCCGATCGTATGGCATATCATGAAAACCTATGCCGCGTTCGGAATCCGCCGCTTCATCCTGTGCCTCGGCTACAAACAGGAAACGTTCATCGATTACTTCATGAATTTCCACATGCGCCTCTCCGATTCCACCATTACGCTGGGGCATAACCCGAAAATCGTATTTCATGAGGAAATCGAGGAATCCGACTGGGAAGTGACCTTGGCGCAGACCGGGCTGGAATCCTTTACCGGAAAACGGGTCGCCATCGCCTCGAAATACCTCAAGAAAGAGGATGAGAATTTCTTCCTGACCTACGGCGACGGGCTGTCCGACATCGATGTCGGCAAACTTTACCGCAGTCATTTGAAGTCCGGGAAAATGTTCACGATTTCCGCAGTGCATCCCGCCGCACGGTTCGGGGAAATGCATCTCGACGGGGACCGGGTGCAGAATTTCGATGAAAAAACCGCGGTTTCCGCCGGCTACATCAACGGCGGCTTTATGGCGGTAAACCGGAAATTCATCGAAAAGTATCTGAACCGGACGGAGAATGAATTTTTTGAAAGACGTCCGATAGGAGAGGCGATCGATGACGGCGAGGTTCATGCGTTCCGGCACGAAGGATTCTGGCAATGCATGGACACTCCGCGGGAATACCAGCTTCTGAATGATCTCTGGGAATCCGGCAAGGCGCCGTGGACCCGTTTCTGGGACAAATGACCATGTTTGGAGATATTTATCGGAACAAGCGCATCCTTTTGACCGGGCACACCGGATTCAAAGGTTCCTGGCTGGCATGCTGGCTTCGCGAACTTGGCGCGGACGTCTGCGGAATCGCGCTTCCCATGAAGACGGAACATTCCCATTTCGATCTGATCCATCCCGAAATCCGCTCCGAAATGGTGGATATACGCGATGCGGAAGCGGTAAGGAAGATTTTCAATTCCTTCCGTCCGGACGCGGTTTTTCATCTCGCGGCCCAGCCGCTCGTAAGACAGAGTTACCGGGAGCCGGCCGACACCTTCGCGGTCAATGTCATGGGGACCGTGAACGTGCTGGAAGCCTGCCGTTCGACGGATTCCGTGCGGGCCATTGTTGTGGTCAGTTCGGACAAGTGTTACGAGAACCGGGAATGGCTGTGGGGCTACCGTGAAAACGAGCCGATGGGCGGCTATGATCCTTACAGTGCCTCGAAAGGATGCACGGAACTGGTTGTCGCTTCCTGGCGCAGGAGTTTTTTCCACAACGATGACTTCGGGAAGAAACATCATACGCTGCTGGCCAGCGGCCGCGCGGGAAACGTCATCGGCGGCGGCGACTGGGCGGAAGACCGTCTGGTACCGGACCTTATGAAAGCGGCGGCGGCGGGAAAACGGGCGGAGATCCGCAACCCGGAGGCCGTCCGTCCGTGGCAGCATGTGCTGGAGCCTCTGAGCGGTTATCTTCTGCTCGGACAGAAACTTCTCGAGGGGGAAACCCGTTTCGCCGACGGCTGGAATTTCGGACCCTCCGAGGACGGGGTTATTTCCGTAAGGGAAGCGGCCGCCGCGCTTCATCGGCATTGGAATGCGGTTCAACCCGATGTCCGGCCGCCGGAAAACGCTCCCCATGAGGCCGGACTTCTCCGTCTGGATTGCTCCAAGGCCCGTCATTCACTCTTCTGGTACGGCGTCTGGCCTCCGGAAGAGGCTTTCCTTCATACCGCCCAGTGGTACAAAAGTTTTTATGAGGAAAACAAGGTCCGGACAAAAGACGACCTTCGGGACTATATCGCTTCGGCTCAACGCAAGGGGCTGGAATGGACAGAATAAAACAGCTTCATGATGAAATTCTCGCCAAGGTCAAGGAGTATTGTTCTCTGGCGTTTCCGCCGGATGGGGGGATTTCGTTCGAACCGGGCAAATCGCGCGTGAACTATGCGGGACGGGTCTTCGATGAGAAGGAGCTGGTCAATCTGGTGGATTCCTCGCTGGAATTCTGGCTTACCTACGGGCGTTATTCCCGTGAATTCGAAAAGAAATTCGCCGAATCTCTGGGAGTCCGGTTTGCCCTGCTGGTCAATTCCGGCTCCTCGGCCAATCTATTGGCATTCATGGCTTTGACCTCCCCTCTGCTGGGCGACCGTAAAGTCTGCCGCGGCGACGAAGTCATCACAGTCGCCGCGGGATTCCCGACGACGGTTGCGCCGATCATCCAATACGGCGCGGTTCCCGTATTCGTGGACGTGGAGGGCGATACGGCCAACATCGATCCGGCGAAACTTCCCGGCGCCCTTTCGGAAAAGACGAAGGCCGTCATGGTGGCGCACACGCTGGGAAATCCGTTCAACCTCAAAGCGGTGAAAGACTTCTGCGAAAAACACAATCTCTGGCTGATCGAGGACAACTGCGACGCCCTCGGGTCGAAATACGACGGACGCTTCACGGGTACCTGGGGCGACATCGGCACTTCGAGCTTCTATCCGCCCCATCATATGACGATGGGCGAGGGCGGAGCCGTGTATACGAATGATCCCCTGCTCAAAAAGGTTCTCCTTTCCCTCCGCGACTGGGGACGTGACTGCTGGTGCGATTCGGGCGTGGACAATACGTGCGGATGCCGTTTCACAAAACAGTATGGCAAGCTTCCCCCCGGATATGACCACAAGTATGTCTACAGTCATTTCGGCTACAATCTGAAGGCGACGGACCTTCAGGCCGCGATCGGGTGCGCCCAGCTTGAAAAACTCCCCTCCTTCACGGAAAAGCGCAAAGAGAATTTCCGGGTTCTTTACGATGGACTCAAAAACCTTCCGCAGTTCCGGTTGTTTTCGAAATACCCGGAAAGCGATCCCTCGTGGTTCGGGTTCCTGATTACGCTCGCGGACGACGCCGGATTCACAAGAAATGAGCTGGTCATGCATCTGGAATCGAAGAAGATCCAGACCCGGAACCTTTTCGCGGGCAACCTGACGAAACATCCGTGTTTCGAGTCGCTGACGGAAGGCGTCGATTACCGGATTGCGGGGAAACTGGTGAATACGGACAAGATTATGAACGACGCCTTCTGGATCGGGCTGTATCCCGGAATGAGCCGGAAAAAACTGGACTACATGATCGAAACGATTTGCGCATTTGCAAAAGGAAATCGGACGGTATGACACACTCCTCGGCGGAATCTCTGGCGCGGGCGCTGCGTCTGGATGTCTTAAAAATGATCCATCAGGGAAAAAGCAGCCATATCGGTTCCGTGTTTTCCATGGCGGAAATTCTGGCCGTGCTTTACCATGATGTTCTCCGGTTCCGGCCGGACGAACCCGATTGGAAAGATCGCGACCGGGTGATTTTAAGCAAGGGGCATGCGGGGGCGGGGATCTATGCCGTTCTGGCCGAATGCGGTTTTTTCCCGAAAGAAAAACTGATGTCCCATTGCGCGAACGGGAGTCTGCTTTCCGGGCATGTTTCCCATAAAGACCTTCCCGGCGTGGAACTGTCCACCGGATCGCTTGGACACGGTCTGCCCGTGGGGGCGGGCATGAGCTATGCCCTGAAACAGGACGGCAATCCCGGCAAAGTTTTTGTGATTCTCGGGGACGGCGAATGCGAAGAGGGAACCACCTGGGAATCCGCGATGTTTGCCTCCCACCACCGGCTGAACAATCTTACGGTCATTGTGGACCGGAACCGGCAGCAGGGACTGGGCGCCAGCGATCAGATTACGGCCCTTGAGCCGCTGTCTGAAAAATGGAAGGCTTTCAACTGGTGTGTAAAGAAGGTGGACGGACATTCCTGCGCGGAACTGTTGGCCGTGTTCCGGACGCAGACAGGAGATGCGCCTCTCTGCATTATCGCGGAGACCGTCAAGGGCAAAGGTGTCAGCTACATGGAAAATGCCTTGGAATGGCACTACCGTTCCCCTCAGGATGCCTTGTATGAGCAGGCGCTCGCGGAGCTGGAAGGCGGGCTGGAATGAGAAAAGCATTTTTGAAGAAACTGATGGAATTTGCCGGACACGATAAAAATGTAGTATTGATTACCGGCGACCTCGGGTTCAACTTTTTCGAACCGTATCGGAACGCGTTTCCCGGACAGTTCATCAATGCGGGCATCTGCGAGCAGAGCATGGCGGGGATCGCGGCGGGCATGGCGCTTGCCGGAAAAAAGGTCTTCATGTATTCCCTCGCCAATTTTCCGACTTTGCGCTGTCTGGAACAGCTCCGCAATGACATCTGCTACCACCGTCTGCCGGTGACGATCGTGACCAATGGGGGCGGGCTCGCATACGGCTACCTCGGGATGAGTCACCACGCCACCGAGGATTTGTCCGTCATGCGGGCTCTTCCGGAGATGACGGTTTGCGCGCCGGCCGACCCGCAGGAGGTGGAGGCGGTCATGGACTACCTTCATGAAAATCCGTCTCCGTCGTTTCTCAGGATGTCCCGCGGAGGAGAACCTCCGATCCGGGAAAGAATTCCCGTGCTCTCCCGTCCGGGGCTTCTCCCTCTGGAAACCTCCGGGAAAGACGTCCTTCTGATTGCCGCGGGGGAAATCGGGTCCTCGCTGAAAAACATTGTGGAACTTTTGAAGGAGCAGGGAATTTCCGCCTCGGCATATACGTGTCCGATCCTGAAGCCGTTCCCGGTTTCGGACCTTCATGAATTGTCCGCAAGCGGATTCCGCCTGATGGTTTCCATCGAGGAAAACAACCGTCTGGGCGGATTGGGCGGAGCGCTGGCTGAATTTCTGGCGGAAAAAAAGTGCCATCCTCCTCTTCTCCGGATCGGAATGGATGACTGTTACAGTTCCGCGGTCGGGAAACAGGATTTTCTGCGGGAAGTCTATGGATTGTCCCCGAAAGCCGTCCGTGAAAAAATCGCGGCGGCCCTGAATGAACCCGGAGCCTGAAAAAATGCCGGACCGCATCGACAATCCGCAAGTTTTTCTCACGGGTGGGACCGGATTCTTCGGAAAGAGTATTTTGTCCCTGTTCCTGCGCGGATTTCTGCCGGAAGTTTCGCTGACCATCCTCTCCCGGAATCCGGACCGGTTTCTGGAAGAATACCCAGAATTCCGGGGGATGGACCGGGTGGAATTCCTGGCGGGGGATGTCCGCGACTTT
Source organism: uncultured Victivallales bacterium (assembly GCA_964462755.1). Lineage (GTDB taxonomy): Bacteria > Verrucomicrobiota > Lentisphaeria > Victivallales > UBA1829 > SIG94. Next base: position 5,616 of record CAYWZD010000009.1, read on the forward strand.
TCTTTTCCGGACCGGCGATTCGATTCCGTGATTCACGCGGCGACTCCGACCGCCGTTCTGCCGCAGGGGGAAACACGGGACATCATTCTGCGCGGGAATGAACGCGTTCTGGCTTTCGCAAAGCATTGCGGCGCTCAAAAACTGCTGCTGACAAGTTCGGGCGCGGTGTACGGCATCCAGCCGCCTGAATTGGAACGGGTCCCGGAAAACTTTCCCTGTTCGCCCGTAACGGAATACGGCATAGCAAAACTGGAAGCCGAACGGATGTGTTTGGAATCCGGAATCCCGACCGTAATCGCACGATGTTTTGCCTTCACCGGGGCTTATCTGGACCGCAATGCCCATTTTGCAATCGGCAATTTCATCCGGGACTGTCTGGCGGGACAGGACATCGTCATTCAGGGAGACGGAACCCCGTTCCGTTCCTATCTTCACGCGGACGACTTGACGGAATGGCTTTTTACCCTTCTTTTCCGGGGAAACCCCGGACAGGCGTACAATGTCGGGTCGGATCGGGCGGTTTCCATCCGGGAACTGGCGGAAACGGTCCGCCTGGTTCTGGGGACGGAAAACCAGGTGCGGGTTCTGAAAAAAGCGGAGCCGGGCGTAAAGCCCTCGCGCTATGTTCCGGATATCTCCAAGGCGCGGAAAGAACTTGGGCTGTCCGTGAAAATCGGGCTGGAAGAGGCCATCCGGCAAAGTCTGCGTCCGGGAGAGGTCTTCTGAGGGGTTCCCGGCCCATTCCGGAATGCCCGGAAAGAGGGGCTCCGCTTTTTTGGATAATCGCATTATCCTGATGGATTTTCGACGTTCGATGAAAAAGAAACCATATCGGCCGAAAGAGGCTGAAACAGGTTTGCTTTTCCGGAAAAGAACGGTATATTATTCAAGGAGTTATGCAATTTTACCGGAGTTGCGTTTTTATGGTTCATTGTTTTCTGTAATAATGTGGAAAAGCCAGGTGAAAAAATGGCAGGACATTTGGATGTTTTACTGATCAATCCCGGGGGCACCCGCAAAGCGATTTATCAGGATTTGAGCAAAGTTTTTTCCGCGGTGGACACCCCGTTCTGGGCGGCTCTTACGGCAGGCTACCTGAGAGGCAAATCTTTCTCCGTCGGAATTCTCGATGCAAACGCGGAAAATCTGGATCTGGACGAAACCATACGGAAAATCCGGGAGCTGTCTCCCCGCTTCGCCGCGGTTGTGTGTTACAGCCAGCAGGCGAATGTATGCGCCCCTATCATGGTGGGCGTCAACACGTTATGCAAGAAGATCCGGGAAGAGATTCCCGCCCAGAAGATAGTTCTTTCCGGATGGCATCCTTCCGCGCTGCCGGAACGTTCCCTGGAAGAAAGCGGAGCGGATTATGTGCTTTGCGGAGAGGGGTTTTACGGGTTTGAAAAATTGCTGTCGGGAGCCCCGCTGGAACAGGTGCCCGGCCTTTGCCGGAGAACGGCCGACGGAAAGATCACGGTCACTCCGCGCTGTGGAAATATTCTGCATCTGACGGAAGAACTTCCGGACGTGGCGTGGGATCTGCTGCCCATGGACAAATACCGCGCTTTCAGCTGGATGTGTCTGGCAGACTTTTCGGAACGCACGAAATACGCATCGATCTTCACGAGCCTCGGATGCCCCTACAAATGCAAATTCTGCGCCATCCATGCCACGTATGGAGAACATAAGCTCCGGGAATGGTCTCCGGAGTGGGTTCTGAAGCAGCTGGATATCCTCGTGGGGCGCTACGGGGTCCGCCATATCAATATTCACGATGAACTGTTTGTTTTCAATCCGCACCATTACCGTCCGATCGCGGAAGGAATTCTGAAACGGGGTTACAAGCTGAACATCAACGCGTTCGCCCGGGTCAACGTGCTGGCGAAGGTCAGCGACGACGATTTGATTCTGCTGAAGAAAGCCGGATTCAACTGGCTGAAGCTGGGCATTGAAACCGGCAGCAAGGAAATTCGCGCGAATGTAGGCAAAAGCAATTATGAACTGGATACGGTCAAAGACGTTGTGCGCCGCTGCAAGTCTTTCGGGATCGACTTTTGCGCGAACTTCATGTTCGGTCTTCCGGGTGACACTTATGACACCATGCAGTCTACACTCAATCTGGCGCTGGAGCTTCTGCCGGGATTTCCGAGTTTCTTCTGCACAATGGCGATTCCCGGGTCCGACTTATATGAAGAGGCGTTGAAAGCAGGGACCCGGCTGCCGGACACCTGGCTCGGGTATGCGTCGCAGGGATATGACTTCCTGCCGCTTCCCACGGAACACCTGACGGCGAAACAGGTACTGGAATTCCGGGATTACGCCTTCGACACCTACTTCAAGAATCCCCGTTTTCTGGATATGATCGAGCATAAATACGGGATGGAGGCGCGGGAACATCTTCAGCAGATGACCGCGATCCGCCTCAAACGAAAACTTCTGGGAGATTGATCGGCATGATGGATTTCATTTCAATCAAAAAAGCAGCCATAAATGCTCGGATCAATTGCATTCGAATGGCACATGCCGCCAAGGAAAGCCATTTAAGTTCTGCTTTGAGCTGCGTAGATATTCTGTCCGTGTTGTATGGGCGGATTCTGGAGCATACCCGCCCCGAGGATCCGGAATATCCGATCCGGGACCGGTTTTTCATGAGCAAAGGGCACGGCGTAACTGCCCTTTATGCGATATGGGCGGAATTAGGGTATCTTGAAAAGGAAGAACTCCATACATATGGCAGGACGGATTCCCGTTTGCAGGATCATCCGTGCAAACATGTGCTGTCTCTGCTGGAAAGTTCGGCGGGGAGCCTCGGGCATTGTCTGGGAATTGCCGCAGGAGAAATGCTGGCCTGCCGGATAAAGAAAAATCCTGCAAGAGCTTTTGTTTTGCTGGGAGACGGGGAAACCAATGAGGGAAGCGTTTGGGAAGCGGCCATGTTTGCCGCAGCGCAAAATCTGAACCGTCTGGTGGCGATAGTTGACCATAACAACACTCAGGCTGTCGGAAGAAATGATGAATTGACAGGATATGCGTCTCTGGAGGATAAATTTTCTGCGTTTGGCTGGGATGTAATTGTCTGTCAGGGAAATGATGTGGAGTCCTTGTCCAATGCATTTCAATCGCTTTCCTATCAGAAACCGACAGCCGTTATTGCCGGAACGACAAGCGGTGCAGGAGTCGGGTTCATGGAAAATGACCAGGTCTGGTTTTATCGGACGCCCCGGGACAATGAGGTTGAGGATGCGGTTCGGGAATTGACCGCCCGAAAGGATGAGCTGAAATGAGAAAAGCATTTTCGGATACAATGATCCATCTGGCGGAAAAGGATGAGAGAATCATTTTTTTAACGGGCGATTTGGGATTTCAGGTTTTTTCAGAATTCGAAGAGAAATTTCCCGAACGGTATATCAATGCGGGGATTGCCGAAGCCCAGCTTGTAAATACCGCGGCGGGCCTGGCCCTGGAAGGAATGCGTCCGATCATTTATTCCATAGCGCCTTTCATTACATCGCGTCCTTATGAACAGCTGAAGTTCTCCGTAGCATATCATGGATTGCCTGTTATGGTGGTGGGGGCCGGAGGAGGCTATACTTATGCCAAGGCCGGAGTGACTCACCATGCCCCGGATGATCTGATGCTGATGAGTTCACTGCCGGGTTTTTCAGTGGTGGTGCCAGGCGGTCCGGATGAAATGTCCATTCTCATGAAGGAAATGTTGAATTTGGACGGACCTTCTTATCTGCGGGTCGGGAAATTTGGAGAGCCCAATGTCGGAAGAACGGAGGAAGTCAAGGTCCGGCTTGGGAAAGCGAGAATTCTTGCCGAGGGGGAGGATCTGGCCATTGTCACTGTGGGCGATGTGATTTCTGAACTTTCGGGAACGATACAGAAAATCTGTCAATCGGGGAAACGGATCGGCCATTACCATTTTCATACGGTGAAGCCTGTGGATGAATCGGCGCTGTCCGGGTTGATTTCCCGTTATCGGCGGATCGCTGTATTCGAGGAGAGTTTGTGCCATGGGGGAATTTATGATGCCCTGTGTGGCGCGGTCGTAAAGAACCGGTGCTCTCCGGTGCCTGAAATCCTCCGTTTCGGGGCGCCGGAGAATCAGTTTGTAATTGGGAATCCAAGTCGGCAGGAATTGAGAGCCCGCCTTGGAATTACTTCAGAAAACATTGAAAGACTCGCGGAAGGACTGAAAACGACATGACAATTGCAAAAGAAAAAATTGCGATGACTTTTGGAACATTGGATGTCAGCGACTATGCCCGGGATCTGATTAATGAGGCGCTGGAAAAAAATTGTCTGTCCTGTGGGAAACTTGTTCAGCGTTTTGAGAAGGAATTTGCAAAAATTCATGGGGTTCCAGAGGCCGTAGCCGTATCCAGCGGGACGGATGCGGACATTCTTTCTCTTGCACTTCTGTATGACTATGGAGCGGAACGCGGAGACGAGGTTATTGTTCCGGCGCTTTCATTTATTGCAACGGGAAACGCGGTTCTCCATGCGGGATTCAAGCCTGTTTTTGTCGACGTCGACCCCTTGACATTGAATATCTGTCCGGATCAGATTGAAAATGCTGTGACTTCCCGGACACGCGCCATCATGCCCGTTCATCTAATGGGGAAACCCGCCGAAATGGATACCATCTGCGCGGTTGCCGGCAAACATGGATTGTTCGTTGCCGAAGATGCGGCGGAAGCGCATGGGGCGTTGTACAAAGGCAACCCGGTCGGGAGCATAGGCAATGCGGGAGCATTCAGCACCTATGTGGCGCATATCATTTCTACCGTGGAAGGCGGCGTCATCCTCGTTAAAGATGAAAAACAGGCGGAGATTCTGCGTTCCCTGCGTTCTCATGGACGGAATTGTGTCTGCGGTCAGTGCGTCATGAATTCTGGCGCCGCCACATGCGAGAAACGTTTTGCCGGGCAAGTTGACCGGCGGTTCACTTTTGACAGGATTGGTTATTCCTGCAAAATGAATGAAATGGAAGCCGCGGTCGGACTTGGCAATATTCAAGATTATCATTCAATTCTGAGCCGGCGCTATGACAATTTGAAATACGGTCTTTCGATCCTTCGCAAGTATTCGCCGTGGCTTTCCTCAATCGAAGAAAAGCCGTATGAAAAACTGGGTCCGCACGCTTTGCCTGTCATTGTTGCAAAAGATGCTCCATTCACCCGTGATGAGTTTGCCGCGTTCCTCGGACGGCATTCTATTGATTCCAGAACCTTATTTGCCTCCATGCCGACCCAGTGTGCAGGATTCAAGTTCCTGAATCATGTCCCCGGTGAATTTCCGGGAGCGGAATTCATTGGAACGAACGCGATCCATGTCGGAGTGCATCAAAAGTTGACCCGGCGGCATTTCGATTATCTGGATGAAGTGATTGCCGCATTTATGAAACCTTACATGTCTTGAGAAGGGATATTGAATGGGCTTGCGCGCGCTTGCCAATAGAAATAATCCAACAGGGCTTTCCAGCTCCACAACGGAGTGCGCCGGGGAGGACTTTGTTTTTCCCCGCTGTCAACAGACTCCGTGTGTAAAATCCATGGGGAAACCATACGTATGATTATCACAAGAACGCCATTCCGGATTTCCTTTTTCGGCGGAGGGACCGATTTCCCCGCGTTTTATCGTGAGCACGGCGGCGCCGTATTGAGCGCAACCATCAATAAATACTGTTACATCATGACGCGCGAACTTCCTCCGTTTTTCGACTATAAATACCGCATCCGCTATACGACGCGCGAAGAAACGAATTCGATCGAAGAGATCCATCATCCCGTGGTTCGCGCCGTCCTGAAGGAAATGAATCTGCCGTGCGGCATCGAAATGGTGCATACAAGCGATATTCCCGCCATGTCCGGAATCGGTTCAAGCTCCGCGTTCACGGTCGGGTTCCTTCAGGGGATTCATGCGCTGACCGGGAAAATGACCTCCAAGCGCCAGCTCGCCAACTGGGCGATTGACATCGAGCAGAATAAGCTGCATGAAAATGTCGGTTCGCAGGATCAGATCGCCGTGGCCTTCGGCGGACTCAACAAGATTGATTTCCAGCAGGACGGAAGCTACTTTGTCAATCCTGTTACAATCCATCCCGAAAGAATTCGTGAGCTGGAACGCTGCTGTATGCTGCTTTTCACCGGCTGGACCCGTTTTTCCAGCGATATTCAGAAGGTTCAGCTTGACCGGATGAAGGACAACACCCCCAATCTGCTGGAAATGAAAGCATTGGTGGACGAGGCGGTGAACGTGCTGAACTCCGATGCCCCGCTCACGGAATTCGGAAAACTGCTGGACCATACATGGAAGCTCAAGCGTTCCTTGAGCGATCAGGTTTCAACTTCGCAGATCAACGACATTTATGCCGCGGCGCGCAAGGCCGGAGCATTGGGAGGCAAAATCCTGGGAGCCGGAGGGGGCGGATTCCTGCTCCTTTTTGTTGAGCCGGAACGTTGGGGCGCGGTATCGGAAGCGGTTGGCGGATTGTTGCGCGTTCCCTTCGAAATCGAACGCATCGGCAGCCAGATCACCATGTATTCTGCCATAGGATAGGAAGTTATATTTTCTTGAGTCGAAAAGGGGAAATCGGATTCTATTTTTGACATGGGTAAGTATTTTTATGTGAAGAGACTCATTGGGGGTGATGAACAAGAAAAGTCGCCCATGCCTCCAGGAGAAATGACGCTTCAATTATTCCGGGATTGCAATATGAGGTTTTTTCCTGCATTTATGTATTTTTCTGCTGGAAAACCTTGTCTTTAATGCTAATTTATGTTACGAAGGGAATTACATATTTTTCTGTAGAAAGAGTAAATCTGCCTTTCTCGTCAATTGTTTTTTTGGCATGATTTGTCTCAGGCGATTTTAATTATGGAAAGGAATATATGTATACAGAAATCACCCGATGCAGAATATGCAAAAATGAAAATATTGTAACCGTATTGTCATTGGGAAATCAAAAGTTGACTGGGGTTTTTCCAAAGAAACCCGAAGAGGAGATTTCATCCGGACCGCTGGATCTGGTCTGGTGCAGCCGATGCGGATTGCTCCAATTAAAGCAAACTTATTCTTCGGAAGAGATGTATGGAGACAATTATGGGTACCGTTCCGGCCTGAACGTTTCCATGGTGCGTCATCTGGAACAGAAGATGGCGGCTCTGGAAAGGAAGGTATCCCTGTCTGAAAAGGATTATGTGCTTGACATCGGAAGCAATGATGCAACCGGATTGAAAGCGTATAAAACAAAATGTCATAAAATCGGAATTGATCCGACCGGGTTGAAATTCAAGGAATATTACACCCCGGAGATCCTGCTGATTCCGGACTTTTTTTCCAGCGGCATATTCCGGAAGCATTTTCCACTCGTGAAACCGAAAATCATAACTTCCATTGCGATGTTTTACGACTTGGACAGCCCATTGGATTTTGTGCGCAATATTGAAGAAATACTTGCGGATGACGGAATATGGCATTTTGAACAGAGCTATATGCCGAGCATGCTGAGGATGAATTCATACGACACGATATGCCATGAACATCTGGAATTTTATTCGCTTCAAGTCGTAAAATATCTTCTGGATTCTTGCGACATGAAAATCCTCGATGTCCAGATGAATGCAATCAATGGAGGAAGTTTCGCGGTTACCGCCAGCAAAAAGAACGCTCCTTATGTCCCCAATACGCCTGTAATCAACTGGATGCTGAAACAAGAGGGCGACATGCTGCTGGACACCCCGAAACCCTACCGTGACTTTGAAAACCGTGTTTTCCGGCACCGGAATAATTTGTATGAACTCATTAATGCGCTTGTGGATGACGGGAAAAAAATTATCGGGTATGGCGCCAGTACTAAAGGGAACGTGCTGCTTCAATTCTGCGGGTTGAATTCAACCCATATTCCGTTTATCGCAGAAGTCAATCCGGATAAATTCGGATCGGTGACCCCCGGAACCAACATCCCTATTATTTCTGAAAAAGAGGCCCATGCAATGAGGCCGGATTATTTTCTGGTGCTCCCGTGGCACTTTAAAAATACAATTCTGGAACGGGAAAAAGATTACATAACACAAGGCGGAAAGTTTCTGTTCCCTCTGCCGGAAATAGAAATCATTTGAACTTGGATTTTCCGAAAATGCCGTGTAATATGCCCGAAAATCCGAACTTGGGGAAACCTGCGATGGCACCCTTCTCCTGTCATAAGAATCTGATTATACGCCAAGCCGGAAAATGGTTCCCGAAAGGGACTGAAAAACTGCTGTTGATTTACCGCGTATTATGCGGGATCAAGTATTCCGAGCAAAAATATCATTCGCAGTTCGGCGAGGATATGATCATTGATTTTACCTTGAATTTCTTGGTGAAGCACAACTTTCTTCAGACCATCAATTATCTTGACATCGGGGGAAATCACCCTGAAAATCTGAATAATACTTTTTTCTTATATCACAAGGGATTCAGCGGAGTGGTGGTCGAACCCAATCCAAATCTAGCAAGGGAATTTGCCAAGGCGCGGGTTCGGGACAAGGTCCTTCAAATCGGAATTTATACTTCAACGGAAGAAACGAAACAAATTCCTTTTTATCTATTCAAGGGGGATACGGACGGGGCAAGCTCTTTTGACAAAGCCTCTGCCGACGCCGTTGTTGAAAAAATTCCCGGCAGTTCTTATGAGACCATTTTGACTGAAGTAAAAACAATCAATGAAATTATTGAAGAACATTTCGGAGGAGCGGCCCCCGTTTTCATTTCAATTGATTGCGAGGGACTTGATTTTGAAATTTTAAAGTCGTTGGACTTCAAAAAATATGCTCCTGTTTTATTATGCGTTGAAACAGCGGCTCCCTGCATCGGAAATGTTTTTGGAGCCAAGGAATCCGAAATAGCCGCTTATATGCAGACCGTCGGATATGTGGTTTTGGCAGATACTTATGTAAATACAATTTTCATTCAGAAAACGATGTTGGATAAAATGCTGATGTTTTCTGAGAAATGTAAAAATAATCCGCGAGGTTAATCATGGCAGAAACATTCGGTTCTCTTTGTGACAAGCTTACCATAGTAAAACTGAAACAGTTCCATGGGGACGATCCGAAAAAGTTGGGCAGCCTTGCCTGCCAGGAAAAGCAATTAATTGATGAAATCGATGGATTCGTGGTTGCCGCTATCCGCGGTGAACTGCCCCCGTCGGTATTGGAATTTCCCGCCAATAAAATTTTCAACTCGAAAATCGGTCCGGTTCAGGAATTCAAGGGAGGAATCGGAGACGTTTTTGCGGCCCTGGCCGAAATCAATTGCAAGCTCTGGCATGAACAGGAAAAAGTGTATGATTTCGAATCTGTCCCGGCGGACCAGAAAAACAGCGTTGTCAAAAAATTGGGGGTGTTGAACCTTGAACGCACCCGCTGCATCGATGAATTGAATCATCTGCTGGCTGAAAAGGTTCGGCATAAATGAAAGCTGTGATTTTCGGCATCCATGGACAAGATGGATTTTATCTGGAGAAACTTCTGCATTCAGAAAATATTGCCGTTGTCGGCGTTTCCCGTTCTTCCGGGAATTGGATTTCCGGAGATGTGGCCAACCGCGACTTTGTGCAAACCCTGCTGAAAAAAGAGAGACCGGATTTTGTTTTTCATCTGGCGGCGGAATCCACTACGGCCCATGAGGCTATTTGGGCAAATCATGAAACGATTTCCACGGGAACCCTTGCCATTCTCGAAGGGGTGCGGACTTTCGTTCCGGAATGCCGGGTTTTTCTGGCGGGCAGCGCCATGCAATTTCAGAATGACGGCCGCCCTATTTCTGAAAAAACTCCTTTTCAGGCGGCGAGTCCCTATGCCATTGCCAGAATCCAGTCGGTTTATGCGGCTCGTTACTTCCGTGAACGGTTTCAGCTGAAAGTATACGTCGGTTATCTTTTTAACCACGACAGCCCCTTCCGTTCGGAAAGACATGTCAATGCAAAAATCGTGAATGCTGTGAAGCGGATTGCCGGAGGGAGTAAAGAGCATTTGATGATTGGCGCTCCGGACGTCCGGAAGGAGTTCAACTTTGCCGGAGACATGGTTCGGGCTATTTGGAAGCTGGTGAATCAGGAGCATTTTTATGAAGCCGTGATTGGAAGCGGGAAAGCATATCGGATTTCCGATTTTCTTGAGATATGTTTTTCTTGTTTCAATCTTAATTGGCAGGATCATGTTGAAAAAGAAGAAGAATTCAAGCCGGAATATCGGATACTCGTCTCTTCCCCCGAGCTTATCATATCTTCCGGATGGGTTCCGGAAGTTGGAATTGAAGATTTGGCCCGGCTGATGTTGTTTGACCAGAAGGGATAACTGAGAATGATGCGCATTCTGCTTATTAAATTGAACTCCAATGGCGATTGTCTCTTGGCGACCCCGGTTGCTCGGCAGATTAAAGAAGTGGACTATCCCGGATGCCATTTGACCTGGCTGATAGCATCCCGCTGTCGTGCGGCTATTGACAACAATCCTTATGTCGATGAAATTCTGGAAACGGAATCAGAGATCATGAATGACTCTATCGTCGAACAATATGAGTCAAGATATGACAAAGTCGTTGTGCTGCAGCCGACCGTGAAAAAGCCTATCTATCCATGGGGGACGCTGCGTTCATTAATTTTGCGTTCATATGGCAAACCGCTATCGGTGCCGATTGATCCCATATTGCGCCTGAGGCCTACGGAATTACAGAGGGTGCGCGATTTTTCAGAAGCGCACCATCTGGCAGATCCCGATACTTTTCCAATTCTTTTTGAATGTTCTCCTCAAAGCGGACAATCCCAGATGAGCTTCCCGCTGGCTTTTTCCATTGCGGAAAAAATTTCAGCAATATTGCCCCGTGCAAAAATCATACTATCCTCAAAAACATCATTTGCCGAAACAAATTCCATTCTGGATGGAAGTGTATTGTCCTGGAGAGAAAATGCCGAGTTGACAAAATATTGTAAACTGTTAATTGGCTGTTCCAGCGGCATTACATGGATGAATTATTCCACCGCCGCCGCTGGTATTCCAACTATTCAATTTTTGAATCCGGACTATAATGATGGAATTGTCAGGGCCTCCCTTTACATGGACTTCATATATAATCAGCTCACCACAGAGCTTATATTCGAAACCTATGAATGGCATGCCGGCGAAATTCCCGGATATGTTAAGATGATAGAGGAACAAGGGTTCCGTGAGTTCAAGCGGCTTCATCCCGTAAATGGTCCGAAAACCCGGGATGAGGCGATGCTTCTGTTCCTTGATACGATGGGAAAAATTTATATGCGTTACTACGATCCGGAATTCACAAAACGTCACTACGGGGTTCGTTTCTTTGCCAAAGGATTACTATTTTCACTGAAACGTAAATGTTTCGAGTTATGCACCGGAAAAAAATCAAAGGATCATTGTTGATTACCAAGAGAAAATTGGTTGCGATCATTCTTGCGGGAGGATTCGGGACGCGTCTTCGTTCCGTTGTAGCGGACCGCCAGAAAACAGTGGCGGATGTCTGCGGAAAACCGTTCCTCTGCTTCCTTCTCGACCAGGTCGGGAAGGCACGCGTCCGGGAATGCATTCTCGCCTGCGGATATCAGGCGGATACCGTGAAGGCCGCGCTGAAGGATTACCCGGATCTGAAATATTCCGTGGAGCGGAAACCTCTTGGCACGGGCGGCGCGCTGCGGCTGGCACTGAAGGAGACAGACGCGGAATGGATACTGTCCATGAACGGGGATTCCTTCCTCGCGGTGGATCTTTGCGATTTTATTGCGGCGTTTGAAAAATCGGGCAGGGACGCCGGAATGGTCCTGACTCATGTTGGAGATGTGTCTCGATATGGAAGCGTGGTTCTGGAAAATGGGACCGTCAGGAGTTTCCTTGAAAAAGGGGCTGTTCACGGAGCGGGGCTGGTCAATGCCGGGATTTATATTTTTCACAGAAAAATCCTCGAATCGATTCCGGAAGATACCGCTTTCTCGCTGGAGCGGGAGCTGTTTCCGGGATTGTCCGCGGAGGCGAAGTTGTTCGGATATGTCTGCGATGGGGCTTTCATTGACATCGGGACTCCGGAATCGTATACGCTGGCACAGACTTTTCTGAAAGGACACTGATCCATGAGCGGCATTGTCTTATCCATTTGCGAAAGCGGACGCAATGACGATTACGGGCGCGACTTCAAACGGCGTTTTGTGCAATCGATGAATTTTCTCGCGTGGAGCGCGAAAAGGGCCGGAGTGCTCGACCGTCTGGAGGTGGTGTTCACCGACTGGAACAGCGACGTTCCGCTGTCGCATGAACTCCTGTTGAGCGAAGACGCCGCAAAGATGGTGCGATTCATTGAAGTGCCGTCCGGAATTGCGCGGCCTCTGAATTACGGTAAGACTCCGTTTCATACCTGTAAAAGTTTGAATGCGGCTTTCCGGCGTGCGCGGGGCAAGTTCCTGTCCATGATGCCGGGAGACATCCTCCTTACCCAATACGCGCTCGCGCCGCTTTTCAGTCTGCTTGAGGGACGACTTTCCGTTCCGTTCGATCCGGAGCGTTCCCTGATGGGAATCCCGAGAAAAAACATTGCCCACTATGCGGACGACAAGCGGTTTTTCAGAACGCCGGAGGAAACGGAAGCCTTGCTGCTGGACAGCGATTTCCATCTGCTGCCGGATTGTTTCTGCAAAGGGTTGAATGCGGGGTTCGGCATGTTTCTTCTTCCCGGGGAATCCCTTCATGTTCTGCGGGGGCTGAATGAGGAGATCGGGGGTTGGGGAGCATCGGATGTCGAATTGGGACTGGTCTGTGCGGAAAAACAGATGACGCTGCGCAATCTGGGAGGACTGGGGATTGTTGCCTACGATTTTGAAGTCGACCGGAAAATGGTGGGTGAGAAAAAGACAAGAAACGTCAAGCCCGTCCTCCGGGAAAGAGTCAATTCAGAAAACTGGGGTCTGGCGGAGCTGACGCTTCGGGAGACCCGGGCAAACGCCGGTGAAATGACCTTTCCTTCCGGCGGGGAAGACAGGGCGGATATTCCCGGGGAACTTTTGTTCCGGCTTCGTTTTCTTCCGATCCGGGCGTGTCCGCATATTTCCTCGCTGGCGCTGGGGGCCGGACTGGCCGCGATGATGGGGAAAAGCAGAAAGGTTTTATGCAGGAGGCTGTCCGAGCCTTCGCCCGCGGCGATGCTGAGTCTGGCGGAACCGTTTCTTTCGCTCACATTTGTCGACGACTCCCCGGATTGCGCATCCCGTTTCGGGGAGATCGGCGGCGTTCTTGCGGCGACCCGGCATCACGGACACGTCCATTTTCAATCGTCCGATCCGCCCGATCTTTCCGGGTTCGACCTGATTGTATCCGGGGAGAGGATGCCGGGGCGGCAAGGATTGGAAATGCCGGAAAGAAAACTGTTCCTGTATGGGGACCTCCCGGAAAAATTGCGTGAAGCCGATCTGCGCCCTTTGAACGGCAATGTTTTCACAGGGATTCACTTTGTGGAAAAAAGGGTCAAGCTCTGGTATATTATAGGAAGGCTCGGGCTTGTCCGGTGGATTCCCGTGTTGCGGCAACTTTGGAAAAAATATGGCAGGTGAGGTGACTTTATGAAAAAACGAGCTCTGATTACGGGAATTACCGGGATGGTGGGAAGCCATCTGGCGGATTTTCTGCTGAAAAACACGGACTGGGACATTTATGGGATGTGCCGCTGGCGGAGCCCGCTTGACAATGTGGAACATCTGCTGGACCGCGTCAACCGCAAGGACCGGGTCTTTTTCATCGACGGCGATCTTTGCGACTCCGTTTCCCTGCTTCACGCCGTGGACAAGGCGAAACCGGACTATGTGTTCCATCTGGCGGCGCAAAGCTATCCCCTGACCAGTTTCACGAGTCCGATTCAGACGCTGGACACCAATATTCTGGGAACGTCCCGGCTTCTGGAAGCGCTCCGGCAGGTCATGGGAACGGCTCCGCTGATTCATGTCTGCGCCTCCAGCGAGGTATTCGGGCGAGTCCCGCGGGAAAAACTTCCGATCAACGAGGAGTGTTCGTTCCATCCGGCCAGTCCGTATGCCATCAGCAAAGTCGGGACCGATCTTGTCGGACGCTATCACGCGGAAGCCTATGATCAGAAGGTGATGACCACCCGGATGTTCACCCATACGGGACCCCGCCGCGGCGACGTCTTCGCGGAGTCGACCTTCGCCAAGCAGATTGCCATGATCGAGGCGGGAATGATCGAACCGGTGGTCAAGACAGGAAACCTGGATTCCCTCCGGACCTGGAGCGACGTCCGGGATGCGGTCCGTGCCTATTACATGCTGCTGACGGTCGATCCCGTTCCCGGTGAATATTACAACATCGGGGGCAATTTCAGCTGCACGGTCGGGGACATGCTGAAGCATCTTCTTTCCATTTCCGCCAGAAAGGACGACATCCGCGTGGAAACGGACCCCGTCCGGCTCCGCCCGATCGACGCCGATCTCCAGGTGCCCGATATTTCGAAGTTTTCAACCCATACCGGGTGGAAACCGCAAATCCCGTTTGAGCAGACCATGTCCGATTTGCTCAACTACTGGCGCGGACGGGTCCAGTCCGGCAGGAGACTTCTGACGCGATGAAAGTGTTTCGTAAAGCCGTTCCGCCGGATCCCTCCCAAAAGCCCCCGATCCTGTGTCCGGGCCTCCAACCGGTCGCCGAAGTGCATCGGAATCCTTATTTCAGGGTCATGGACCGGGGAACATTTTTCACGTTTGAATATGATACACCCCAGGTGGTCGTTCTGCCTGTCGTGGAAAAAGAATCGGTGGTGCTGGTCCGTGTAGAGCGGCCGTTGATCGGCGATTGTCCTCTTGAACTGCCCGCGGGAGGCGCCGCCAAAGGAGAATCTCCCCGGGAGGCGATCCGGCGTGAATTCGGAGAGGAAACAGGAATTTACATCCGGGATGCTGCCCGTTTTTGTCCCATACTCCCGCTTTCGGAAGAGCCGGGGCGGGTGCCGGAACTGCTCTCCATTTTCAGAATCGACCTGATGGAAGACGAATGGCTGAACCGCGGCTCCACGGATACGGAAATTGTTTCGGTTCACCGCATGGATCGTGCGCAGATCCGGGAGGCGATTCTCTCCGGGGGAATTTACCTTTCGTCTCCGCTTGCCATTCTGGCCCGCTTTCTTATGGAATAGGGAAACGGGGGAGGGAAAATCCGTTTTATCGGGCATAAATTCAGCCCGGACTTGTAATCTGGTCCGCGAGGATGTATTTTAAAGTTCCGTGTAATTTCAAAATTCATGTTAAATTAACCAAAGAAAACCGTTGTAACTGCTGTGCTGAAACAAACTCAGAAAAACCAGACCCGCGTATTCCGCCTCCGCCTCCGGGCCAGACTCCGCCTGCTGAAAAAATCCATTTTCGGTTCTTCCGCGCCCGTCTCCTCTTCCGAAAGCGATCCGAAACGCAAATCCGCCGCATCCGCCTCCAAGCGGTCTGCCAGACAGAATCCCCGCAACCAGAAAAACGAAGAGACGTCTTCCCGGAACCGGAGGCAGGAACCCCGGTCCGTGAAGGGGGAACGTCCGCAGACGGTGAAACGTCAGGAAGTCCGTCCGAAAAAAGTCCGTGCGGCAACGCCTCCCATGCCCGAAATCGTACCCCCTCCGGAAGAAGAAGGGAAAACCCGGTTCACCGATCTGGCGCTCGCCAAAGAAGTGCAGGCCGGTCTTCAGTCGCTTTCCTTCCATTACTGCACTCCGATTCAGGCACAATGTCTGCCCGCCGCGCTCGAAGGTCGCGACCTGACCGGCAAAGCGCAAACGGGAACCGGCAAGACCGCTGCGTTCCTGGCGTCTTCCATGACGCGTCTGCTCCAAAATCCGATCGATCCGGCGAAACGGAAGAACGGCGCCTGCCGGATGCTGGTGCTTTCCCCCACGCGCGAACTTGCCATCCAGATTCACAACGATGCCCTTGCCATCGGCAAATATACCGGATTGAACAATCTGGTCATTTTCGGCGGAATGGATTATCAGGGACAACGCAGTTCCCTCGCCGATCCCGTGGATATTCTCGTGGGGACGCCCGGCCGCATCATCGACTATTCCCGCAGCGGGTATCTCGACCTTTCCGCCGTGGAGATTCTGGTGATCGACGAGGCGGACCGGATGCTGGACATGGGATTCATTCCCGACGTCCGCCGGATCGTTTCCAAGCTGCCGCCCGCGGGGAAACGTCAGACCATGCTTTTCAGCGCCACGCTCGAGCCGGAAGTTCTTCGCCTGGTCGAACGCTGGCTGGTGAATCCGACAACTTTCGAGGCGGAAAAAGAACATGTGGTGACCGATCTGATCGACCAGCGTTTCTATGCGGTGATGCGCGACCAGAAGCTGGCATTTCTCCTGTGGCTGATCCGCAACGAGCCTTTCGAACGGATGATTATTTTCGGAAACTGGAAAGAGCGCAACTCCGATCTGGTGGACCGTCTGTATGAATACGGCGTTCAGGCGGAACTGCTTTCCGGGGACATTCCGCAGACCAAGCGGATCAATATTCTGGAGCGCTTCAAGACCGGCGATGTCAAGGTGGTGGTCGCCACCGACGTGGCCGCGCGCGGAATCCATATTGCCGGAATCTCCCACGTTGTCAACTACGACCTTCCGGACCATGCCGAGGATTATGTGCACCGCATCGGACGGACCGGCCGCGCCGGCGCCGCCGGGAAATCCATCAGCTTTGTTTGTGAATACGGCGCCTATGTCATGCCGCAGATCGAGGAATACGCCCACATCAAGATCAAGACGGACCAGCCGGAAGACGAAATGCTGGTTCTTCCGGAGAAGGTCAATCCGGCCCGGAAACGGGCGCCCCGCGGACGGACCTCGTCCGGGCATGGGGACAGATCCCGGCCCCGGCGTTCCGGCGGATTCTCCTCCAGGTCGAGGTCCCGGTAAAGGGGGCGTCATGAGCGAATCCGCGTTTCATCCTGAGATCACATTGGTGCTGGACCGTCTGAGGAGCGCATTCAATACGGGGAATATATTCCGTCTGGCCGATGCGGTCGGTGCGCGTGAAATCGTCTGTTGCGGATATACGCCGGCACCGCCGCATCCGAAGCTGGCGAAGACCGCCATGGGGGCGGAGCAAATGGTCAAATGCCGCACGTTCGAACGGACGATCGACGCGGTCCGCGCGCTCCGGGCGGAAGGCTGTTCGGTCGTGGCGGTGGAAGTGGATGACCGGGCGAAATGGGTATGGGACCACGAGTTCCGGTTCCCGCTTGCGCTGGTGCTGGGAAACGAGGCGCTGGGGGTTGCTCCGGAGGTCCTTGCCGAGTGTGATGCGATTGTTTCACTGCCCATGGCGGGTTCCAAGACTTCGGTCAATGTGGGGAATTGCGCCGCGGCGGTTCTTTATTCGATTATCGGCAAATATCAATATGGGAGTCGCTCATCATGAAAATTGCCCTCTACGGGAAAAAATCAGATGCCGTCGAGAAAATTCTGCTGGAAAAGGGCGTTACGATCGTTTCGCCCCGGAGCAACGATTTCGATCTCCTGATCAGCTACGGCGGAGACGGCGCGATGCTGGGCGCCGAACTGGCGTATCCGGGACGGCTCAAAATGCCGATCCGCGACCGTGAGACAGCCCAGCATTGCCCGAAGCATTCGCTGGAACGGCAGATCGGCGCCCTTCTCGGCAGACAGCTCAAGGAGAGCATTCTGATGAAACTGGTCGGTTCCGTCGGTTCCATTGAACACTATGCGCTCAATGATATTTTCATTCACAACAAGAACAACGTGAGCGCATTGCGTTATCAGGTCAAGATTGACGACGACATGTATGCGCGGGAAGTGGTCGGCGACGGTGTCGGCGTGGCCACGGTTCACGGCAGCACGGCCTATTACCGCAGCATCACGCACGGCAGTTTCCGTGTCGGAATCGGAATCGCCTTCAGCAACAGCACGGAACTGCTCAACCATCTGGTGCTTCAGGAGGACTCGGTCATCAAGGTCCGGATTCTGCGCGGTCCCTCCGAGCTGGTTTTCGACAATTCGCCCGACATCACTTCCCTGCGGGAGGGAGATGTCGTCACCATACGCAAATCCGATAAAACGGCGCGGATTCTGGGACTGGATATGTTCATGTGCCCGGAATGCCGCAGAATCCGCCGCGAACAGCGGTCCATCGGTCTTGGAGATGCTCCCTTATGAAACTTCTGATCAATGCCGGGCCGACCCGGGAAAGTCTTGACCCGGTACGGTTCCTCAGCAACCGGTCCACCGGAAAAATGGGATATGCCCTTGCCGCGGCCGCGGTCGAAGCTGGGCACGAGGTAACCTTAGTTTCCGGACCGGTGGCTCTTGTGCCTCCGGCGGGGCTTGCCGCCCTGATCCGGATCGAGACCGCGGCGGAAATGGCCGAAGCGATGAAACAGGTTTTCCCCGAGGCGGATGTGACGATTCTCTGTGCGGCGGTGGCGGATTACCGGCCGAAATTTTATTCCGCGTCCAAGCTCAAGAAGCAGGAGGGCGGCATGATCGTCGAGTTCGAGAGGACCGAGGACATCGCGCTCTCGCTCGGAAAACTGAAGCGGCCGGATCAGATTCTGGCCGGATTCGCCGCGGAGACGGATGACATCGAACAGAATGCCCTGATCAAACTCAAGACGAAGAACTTCGACTGGATCGCGGCCAACCGGGTCGGGGTGCCCGACAGCGGCTTTGCCTCCGACACCAACCGTCTCAAACTCTATTCCACGACAGGGGATGTGATCGATCTCGGGATCGGCAAAAAAACAGAGCTTGCCCGGACGGTCATCCGTATCTTTTCCGTGAAGCCCTCCGTCGGGAATAAGTAAAAAGGACTCTTGATCATGGCATTGCCGGATAAAAAACCAATGACATGGAAAACCGTTGTTTTCCCGAGAGCGGATGAACTCTCCGGGAGAATCGCATGGCTTGACTTCCTGAAGGGAGGGGCCATGATCGCGGTGGTGATCGACCACCTCTATTACGGTCTGGGAAATCTGATCGTGGCGCCGGCTGTTCATCCGTTCACTTTTTTCAGTGTGGCCATGTTTGTTTTCCTTGCGGGAATCACCGCCGCGCTTTCCTACGACCGGCATCAGGACGCCGGAATCAAGGGTGCTTTCCGGAGAATGCCGCATATTGCGGTTCCTTATGCGGTTGCAACGGCGGTTTATCTGTTTTTCCAGCTTTCGGGACGTTTTGACTTTCAGGCATATCTCCGCGACCTGCTTTCTTTTTCCGCTTCATTGCCTTTTTACTTCATATTTTTCTTCCTGCAGCTGATGCTGATTTCTCCGCTGCTGTATTGGGCGTTCTGCGTGCGTCATAAGGATGACTGGCTTGTGATCCCGACCGCGTTTCTCGTCGTTGCGGTCATCGGGTTCTGGTGCAATTTCTGCACGGATATGTTGCCTCTGCATGGAGGCGGGAGATGTCTTTTCGGAGGGTTTTTTCTGATTGTATTTGCCTTGGGGTTTCTTTTCTACCGGTTCCGGGTGGTGCTGGAAAGCCTTCCGGGGATTCTGCTCCTGACGGGTGTGTTCACCCCCCTGTATATTTTGTTCAACCGGTTCTGGCGTCCCAGCTTCATGGGGGTCTACGAACTGGGGATGTCGGCGAATCCGCCGGGACTGTATATTTTCCTGTATACGTTCATGATCTTCTGGGGAATCCTGCTGGCGTTCAAACTGACTGACTTTACGCGGCTCTGGAAATACAGCCGTCCGATTTCCGCGGGATTCGACATCCTGATATGGCCGATCCGGTTTTGCGGAAAGCATTCCCTGATCATTTTCCTGTATCACATGCTGGCGATCGGAATTCTGCAGGTCCTGCTTCGGTTCATTCCAGTCGAGAGTCTTGCCGAGAGAATCCTGTTCAGCATATTCGCCTTGATTTTCGCGACAACGTTCCCCCTGCTTTTCGTGCTGGCGGGATATTGCTGGAAGCGCTGCCTCCAGTTTCTTTCCACTGAAAAGGACCCGTCCTGAGGAAAGCTTTCAGAAAAACGGATTGGATTGTTTTTCCATCCCGATCGTGCTGGAATACCCATGTCCGGGATAGATCCGGAGGGAATCATCCAGCGGCATCAATTTTTCATGAATGGAATCCATGAGGAGATTCGTGTCGCCTCCGGGAAGATCGGTCCGTCCGACCGAGCCGCGGAAAAGAGTGTCGCCGGTAAACAGGGCGTTGTATTCCGGAAAATGGAAACAGACGCATCCGGGCGTGTGCCCCGGCGTCTCGATGACTTTAAAATCCTCCTGAACGGGCCAGCCGGCAGTGGCCGGAGGGAGATCCCGTGCCGGCGGAATATAGGGCAGAAGATGGTTTTCGGGGCTGGAGTACATGGCAAAGTCGTCGGGGTGGACGAACACCTTGGATATCTTCAGTTTCCGGCAGACTTCCCCGATTGCGCCGATGTGGTCGATATGGGCGTGGGTGAGCAGAATGACCGCCTCTTTGTAGGTATAGCGGGCGGCGGCTTCGACAATGTCATTGGCGTCGTCCCCGGGATCGATGATGTAGAGATTTCCGCTGGCAGGACCAGGGACAAGATAACAATTGACTTCCAACGGCCCCACGATCAGCGGGGTAAACTGATTTTCACTCATGATGGATTATTTCTGACTTTGCTTGCTTTTGAATTCCAGATATTTCTTAAGGCCGTCGAAGCCGTCCCGTTCGGCGATCCGCCGGATTCTCCGGAACCCTTCCCCGTAAACCGGATCTGGATTGGTTTCGATTCTGCGGTTGAGGGAGGCCCGTTTGTGGAAATTGTTATAACGCCATGCGATGTATTCGGCAAAGCCCTCCTTCACGAGAGGATCGCGGATGCCGGGATAGTGGGCGGTCGTCCAGTCGTGCGCAAGTTCATGCACGATCACATATTCCATATTGATTTTCGGCAGATAGCTCAGCACATAGATCCATGTGGTCTCCCCTGTCTTGTAAAGAGTTTCTCCGGTTTTGCGTCCGAGATAATCGCGGTTCGAGACCCTTTCCACCTCGGCCTCATATTTGAAGAGCCCCTGTTCGTTGATGAAGTTGGACCGGGCTCCGGAAAGTTTGTGAAGGTGTCCCGGAGAGACCATGGAGAACTGGATGGAATGGTTGGTTCCGATGCCGAATGAAAAGCGCAGTTCGTTCCGGACTTCATTGAAGATGGCCTGGGCGCGCGTCGGATCGGCGACGGCGGTCTGGGCGCAGTTTGGACAGATAACCCGTCCGTCCGGAAGTTTCTGCCCGTCCGTGGGAATCTGGCAGGCGAAGCAGCGGGGTTTCTTCATGCATTCGGGACAGGCGAAGAAGGAATGATCGAGCGCGTAGATCCCGCCGTTGAAGGATCGTTTTCCGCAGACGGTGCATACCGGCAAGGTTTGAATATAACACTCTTTGGAACAATAACACTTGTTCTGGGAAACGATGTATTCCTGAGTCTTTGAGATGGTTTTTTTACAGGTGGCACATTTCAGCGGCTCCGCCGCCGCCAGATTTGCGGCAAAAACACAAGCCATCCCCAGAAGAATCAGAAAGATTTTGCAAAAAAATCGGAAAATTCTTCGGTTCATTCCGGGAACTCCATATTGAATTAATACCGAAACAGGTATAATGTAAAGCACCTCATGGCGGAAAACAAGGGAAATTCTGTTTTGGAGGGCTGTTTTTTTGAGAAAAATCTGGTAGCACGATATGTCAAAAACAATTTCGAGAGTCTTTGAGATCAGTAATGAGCGTGGTTTTCATGCGCGGCCGGCTTCCTTATTCGTTCAGCAGGCCAGTGCGTTCACTGCGAAAATTATCGTAAAAAACGAGGCGACCGGCGATCACGCGGACGGAAAAAGCCTGATGTCTCTGCTGATGCTTGCCGCCTCACGGGGAACCAAACTGACGATTGTAGCCGAAGGAATCGATGCCGAGGACGCCCTGCGGGCTCTCGGCGAAATGATTGCGAAGGGTTTCGATGAAGAATAATTTCCCACATGAGCCGAAACGCGACAAGAAAAGCAAGCGTGAAATCATGTTTCATGGAATTCCCGCTTCCCCCGGGATTGCCTATGGAACCATCATGCTCGTTCATGACGTTTCATCGGCTCTTCTGGATTCCAAGGAATACAGGAATATTTCTCCTGAACAGCTGGAAGAGGAAATTCAGCGCTTCAAGTCGGCGATCGAAGCAACCCGCGTGGAAATCAAGGAATTGCGCAACCGCGTCCAAGCCTCGCTTGAGAACCATGAAGCCAATATTTTCGATGCCCATTTTCTGATCGTGGACGACCGCATGCTGATGAATGAAGTCTGCTCGCTGATCTCCAAAAAGCAGCTCCCGGCGGAAACCGCGTTCTCGCAGACCATGCAGAAATACATTGCCGCCATTTCCGCGGTCGCCGATCCCTATCTCCGGGAGCGCGCCGCGGACGTCAAGGACGTCGCCGCCCGGATCATCTCCCATCTGCAGGGACTCGGCAAATTCAAGCTGGACCACTTGCCCGGGCCGTGCATCATTGTCGCAAAGGACCTGACCCCCTCGGACACCGCTCTTCTGGACCGCGCCCATGTCCTGGCCTTCGCCATTGAATCCGGAAGCAAGACCTCCCACAGCGCGATTCTTGCGCGCTCCATGAAAATTCCAGCCGTCGTCGGAATGAACCGTTTCGTGGAATGCCTCGAAGACGGCGATTCCATGATTATCGACGGGTTTCTCGGCATCGCCATCCTGAATCCGACCCCGGATACGGTCGAACTTTACAAGCAGAAGGAAAAAGGCAAGGCGAAACTCTATTCCGAACTTCTGCGCGAGACCCAGCTCCAGTCCGAAACCACCGACGGATACCGCATCCAGCTGGCCGCCAACATGGAAAGCGCCGACAATATTGCCGATGTCAAGAAATACGGCGCGTCCGGCGTCGGGCTTTTCCGCACGGAATATCTTTTCATGAATACCGAAACCCTTCCCGGCGAGGAGTCGCAGTTCGAAGTCTACAAAAAAGTGGCGGAGGCAGCCGATGGACAGCCGGTCGTCATCCGCACGCTGGATCTGGGCGGCGACAAACTGGCCTCCGCCCTCGGTTCCTATCACGAGCAGAACCCCTTCCTCGGTCTTCGGGCCGTCCGTCTTTGCCTCGCCAATCCGTCCATCTTCAAAACCCAGATGCGCGCCATCCTCCGGGCCGGCGCCTTCGGCAATATTCACATGATGTTTCCGATGGTCGCCTGTATGGACGAACTGAACCAGGCTTTCGATCTGCTGGAAGAAGTCAAGTCCGACCTGAAGAATTCCAACACAAAGTTCAACGGAAAAATGAAGATCGGAATCATGATCGAAATCCCGTCCGCCGCCCTGATTGCCGACAAGCTGGCGCGGAAGGCCGATTTCTTCAGCATCGGAACCAACGACCTGGTTCAATATACGCTTGCGGTCGACCGCAACAACGAACGGGTCGCCGGTCTCTACCAGCCGACCCATCCGGCGGTGCTGGAGCTGATCGCCAGAACGACCCAGGCGGCGTCCGATAATTCCATCTGGACAGGCGTCTGCGGCGAAATGGCGGGCGATCCGAGATATGTGCCGATTCTG
The DNA here is from genome assembly GCA_964462755.1 of uncultured Victivallales bacterium. Classification (GTDB taxonomy): domain Bacteria; phylum Verrucomicrobiota; class Lentisphaeria; order Victivallales; family UBA1829; genus SIG94. The sequence continues at coordinate 29,230 of CAYWZD010000009.1, forward strand.
ATCGGACTTGGCGTCCGGGAGTTGAGCATGTCTCCGCTCTCCATCGGACATATCCGGCGGCTGGTCCGCAAGATTTCCATGCATGAAGCCGAAAAGATCGCCGAAAAGGCTCTTGCCGCGGACACCGCCGAGGAGGCCCTGCGTTATTCCACCGAATTCATGGAAAAGAAAATGCCCGAAATTCTCTCTTCCATGCGGGGAGGCTGAATTCATTTCCGCTCTCCGGCCGATTCCTGATTCGAATGCCCCGGGCGGGTTATTTTTTTAAAACAAGGTTACGCCAATGCTGCAAGATATCATCATCAAAGGCGCGGA
>CAYWZD010000010.1:0-27205 GCA_964462755.1 uncultured Victivallales bacterium
TTTATCCAGATATTTCTTGATCTTTGTTACAAAATACGCGTTGACAGGACACTAGTTTTGGCATTTCATAGCACAATATACAGACAAAAAGGTCCCTTTTCAACAAAAAGCGGGGAGAAAATGGGGAAACAACCCAAAATCTGAGCGTAGAATTGATGGATAGGGGGGATTCTGGAAGAAGATAGAAACTGAAAAAAAGGCGAGTTTTTAATCTTTGTTACCGCAAGAGAAGATACAAAACAATGCTGTTTTTGAGCTCAATTTGCTTTTTGTCTTTTTTTGTCTAAAATGCGGCTTAACAATTTTCAGTCAAACAAAACTGAGTATAACTTGGTTTCTCATGACAATCTATCATCGAATTTGGAGAACAGTAAAGCAGAAAGATACAAGTCGCTTATAATTAATATTATATGTATTGTTGTAACAATGCTGGACGCCTTTATGGGATACTAATTATTGCCATCCTGGCCGCGCTGCTGCTGCCGGCGTTAGACAAGGCACGGCAGAAAGCCCAGGGAGCTCTTTGTGTCAATAATCTTAAACAATGCGGGTTGAGCTGGCTTCTCTACGCACATGATTATAATGACCTTACACTCGCATACAGTGGCCATTACAACTGGTCCGGAATTTATCAGACTTCCCCAACAGGACCGGCGGGGCCGTATGGAGCCACGTTGCATTTTCTGGGCCTCATTAAAAATAATAACGTGATGGTATGTCCGTCGGCGAACCCCACCACCTTTTCCGGTGTCTGGCTGACCTATGGCACCGGGGCGGCATATTCCGGTTTCATCAACAGCGATGCGATCAATACCGTAACGGGGACGCACACGAACGACACGACGTTTGTGATTCTGAGAAGATTGACCAAACCGTCCATTGCCCTCGGATTGGCGGATTCGCTTGGACCGACGCTTCAACAGGCAGGCGTGCTCAACGCTACCATAACGACGGTCGGCAATTTGCATCTGCGGCACACCAAAAGATGCAACGCATGGCACTTCGACGGACATGTCAATGCCATGGGCCCTGAGGGCATCAGGGAGCTGTGGACCAATTTCTATCCGACTTCGTCTTTGTTCTATTACAGAGATACCAACGGAACCCCCATAAAGATGTAGGGATGAGTGAATCGGAACGGAACGTTTTAAATTTCAATTACGATAAAGAAAGTCCGGAGAAGCCGATTACCAAAACTCGGGGCGGAAAATCCGGTGTGATCCAAAATTAGAGAATAAGGAACCCATTCATGAAAAGTTTTATGTCGACCATTATTCTGGTATTGTTCATTTTTCCTGCGTCGATGCCTGTCTTCGGGGAGGAATTGCGTCTGGCCGAGGGGGGAAACCCCAACTATGTGATCGTATTGCCTGAAAAGGCATCCGCGATTGACAAATACGCGGTGGAGAGTCTGGCGGCGTTTCTCCGGGATAAAAGCGCCGGAGCCGAATTCAAGATTGTGGAGTCCGGCAAGGTTCCTGCGGGGAAAAAACGAATCGTCGTCGGCACCGCCGATCCGGTGAAACTGGCAGCACTCAAAGATCAGGACTATGTTGTCAAAGGCGAGGGGGGCGACATCCTCCTCTATGGGAAAGGTCCTCATGCGAATCTGAACGCCGTTTTTGACTTCATGGAAAAAGACCTCGGATATCGGTTGTATGTCGAGTCGGAATATCCCAGTTCCGGGAAATGGTCCATCTCCGACTCTCAGCCGTCTTTCAGGGCGGCCAGGAAACTGGTCATTCAATCACCGGACAGGAAGGAGAGCTTCTCATTCAAGTATCGCCTGCCGTACAACCCGCGTCTGTTTTACTATCAGAAGGGGCTGAATATGGGGTTCAGCGAGGCGAGGAAGAGTGGCCGTGTCTATCCGCCCGGAGTCCAGTCTCTGGCGTTCATGCCGGCAATCGGGCATACGTTTTTCAGTTACATTCCGCCGACTCCAAACGCTATGGCCTGGCCGAAATCATATCCGTGGATGGAAAAGAGGGATTACTTCAAAACAAATCCTGATTTCTTCACCATGACCACAAACGGCAAAAGGGTTCCTCTCCAGTTGTGCTTCGGCAATCCGGAACTCCGAAAAGAACTTACAAAAAATATTCTGAAGAATATTGAGATTCTGAAAAAGGAAAGGCCGGAGGAACTGATCATCAACCTCAGCGCAACGGATAACGGCGGGAAATTCTGTCATTGTCCGGCCTGCAAAAAACTGGAAGAGAAATACAAAAGTCCGGGCGGTGCTTTTTACGACTATCTTTTCGAATTGTGCGCATTGCTCAAGGAAAAGTATCCCGATGTGCGCGTGCTCACGCTGGCATATCGGCTGGAACAAACCCAGAAACCGCCCGTCATGCCGGCGGGAACGGCATTTCCGGATAACCTGATTGTATTCTTTGCTTCCCTTTACGATGATGCTGACAAGACGTGGAATGATCCTGTCAACAGGCCCAATTATGAGGACCTTCTCGCATGGCGGGCTCTTACGCCGCATCTGTGGGTATGGTATTATCCGTTCTCTCCGACAGAGCCCTGCGCGAACATAGACCGTCTCTTCACGGATTTGAGGCTGATGAAAAAAGCAGGCGTCGAAGGAGTCGCCTACGAGTTCACCGGATACGACTATTTCGCCGGTTACAACTTCAGCGAACTGCAAAGGTTTCTTTATACAAAGCTTCTCAAGGATGTGAACGCGGACATCCCGTCCCTGATAAAGGAGTTCACGGATTATCAGTATGGCGCGGCCGCGCCTCTCGTCAGGAAATATATTCAGGAACTTGAGGCCGAGCAGAAGATTGCCAGTGAGAAAACACCTCTGCACCCGAAAAACCGGGGATTCGACCGGAAACTGAAGGTCTCCGCGGAGGCGCTCCACCGCTGGCAGGGATATCTGGATCAGATGGAGAAGCTGACCGAGACGGATTCCAGAGTCATCGGCAATGTTCTCCGTTTGAGAAAAACGCTGGACATGGCGACATTATCCCGTTGGAGCGAGCTATCAAAGCGGTGGCCCGACGACTACAAGGACCCCATGTTTTTTAGGAACAGGCTGGGCGATTTGCCGCTTTTCTACGCGACCGGAGTCGATGACAATATGAAAATGATCGAGGTTTCGGGCGCGGAAAAGCCTTTGCCGGAACCGTTCGCGAAACTTGACAAGGAAACCGTCCGGCGTTTTGTGCCTACCCGGGGAAAGGGAATTCCCAAGATCGTCAAGGACAAGGATGCCGCATTCGGATATGCCGCCGTCGTGAACCAGCCGGATTCGCCGTTCAAGTTCGGATTCTACCAGAATGACCGGAAGAAAGAAGGTCCCCGGGGAAAGCTGAAGAATGAGGAATGCATCCGGGGCGAGTTCAAAATCTATCCGCTCGGAGAAATCGAGGTTACGCCCGACTCTTTCGTCTGGTTTTCCGCCCGAAGCTGGGAGACGAATGTAAAAATAGGCGAGCGGCTTTATTCTCCGCCGTCGGCTGTCAATGACAACCGGTATGATGTTTACGTGTCGCTCAAGTTCATTCCGGTGATCCCGCTGACGAAGCAGGAACTTCAATCCTGCAGTAAATGGACCACTCCTGTCAACGACCCGTATTCAGTCCTCTGCGATCAAGTTATTTTTGTCCATAAAACACCCAAAAAACAGTAAGGACCCAGAGAATGGAAGTGAAGGAACACAACTGGTTTGGAAACAGGAAACCCCTGAAAGTCGGCATCTGGGGATGTCGGCGCGGGTCATGTTTCATCGAAATATGCAAGATGCTCGGAATCGAGATCGTGGCCGGATGCGACTATTATGAATGTGTCAGGAAGACCATTCAGGAAATGTCGCCGGGCATATTTGTGACCGACAATGTCGACGAGTTCCTCGCGCAGGATTTCGACGCCGTCATTCTGGCGACATTCTTCATGAACCATGCGGCCGATGCTCTCCGCTGTCTGAGGGCCGGCAAGCACGTGCTCTCGGAATGCAGTGCTTTTTTCACTCCCGCGGAAGGCGTGGCTCTTGTCGATGAAGTCGAAAAAAGCGGGCTGACTTATAATCTCGCGGAAAATTATCCATCCACGCCGGCAAACCGTTATCTCGCCGCAAAATGGCAGACCGGGGTTTTTGGCGAATTGTCTTACGGCGAGGCGGAATATGTCCACGAGTGCCGTAAGCTTCAGTATGAACCGGTGCTTCCGGGACATTTCGTCCACCAGTGGCGCAGCTGGCTCAATATGCATTACTATTGCACTCATTCCCTCGGTCCGTTGATGCGCATTACCCGGACGCGTCCCGTGCGCGTTTCCGCTCTCCCGGATACGGTCGGAATTGCAGGGTATGTCAAAAAACAGCAGGTGATATGCTCTTCTCTTGTTTCGATGGACAACGGAAGCCTTGTTCGCAATCTCATCGGAGCCACCACCAACGACACCCCGCATGTACTGCGGCTCTGGGGAACAAGAGGGGCCGTGGAAAGCAACAGCGAGAATACGGTTCTCCGTCTCGGCGCCGCGGGGCTTGGCGTCAAGATGAAAGTCAATCATCACCTTACCGATGAACTCACCCTGATGGCGGAGAAGACCGGTCACGGAGGAGGCGATTTCTGGCCGCTGTATGAATTCGCCAGGGAAATCCTGACGGGCGAACCGGCGTTTTTCAATGTCTACCGTGCCGCCGATATGACACTCACTGGGATTTTCGCATACAAGAGTTCCCTTGAAAACGGAACTCCTCAGGAGATTCCGGATTTCAGGATCGCCGCCGTAAGGGATGCCTTCCGAAATGATCATTTCCGTCAGAAGGAATACGATTCGGTGAATGCCGTGTTTCCGGCCGGCGCGGATGCGGAACTGACAGGAAAATTCCCCGCCGCAATGACATCCCTGATCGACTGGGTCGTCAGTTACCGCGCTTACGTAGATTGGAAGAAATTTGAGGCGGACGCCGAAAAGCCCGATGAACTTGCAAAGATGCGCGAGAAACTCGTCAATCGCTATGATGAAATGCGTTCCGCGTATCGGCTCGGCAGAAAAATTGCCGATGCTTACCCTGTTTCCGACGCGGCGCGCGTCATCAATGAAATGCTGGAACTGGGGGACGAACAAATCGTCCTGGCCGATGATTTTCTCGAAAAACTCAAGAGATAAGAACCCTGCTCGCAAAACAATAAAAAAAGACAACCGAAAGGAAGGAAGACCATGAAGAGGTTTTTCACTACCGCCGCATTGATTGCCGGAGTCATGTCCGCAATGGCATTCGAAACGTATGACGAGGCATTTCAGGCAGGCAAAGACGCCGCCGCCAAAAAGGACTTAAGAGCGGCCGCGTCGGCATACAATGAGGCTTTCGAAAAAGCGGCGACCAATCCCCGGAAGATTGCCGCGAAACAAGCGGAAGGCGCCGCCTATTTCCTCATGAGGAAATTTCCGGAATCCGTTGCGGCTTACAAGGCGGCAACCGTCCTTCCGGGACTGACCAGCGGCGAATTGGAACAGGCCACCTATATGTACGCCCATACGCTTCAGATGGTGAAAAACTATCCGGAATCGGAAAAGGTTCTTTCGGAAGCGGTCAAGAACGATAAGTTCAAAAAGTTTGAACTGTATGACATTTATGTGAACTGCATGGTCATGCAGAACAAATTCGATGAAGCCGGAAAACTTCTCGACACCATGGAAAAAACCGCAAAAAATCCCAATGAGCTCAAGCGTGTGAAAGCCAAACGGGAAAATGTCAAAAAGAGACAGGAACAGCAGGAGAAAACGAAGTAGTTTTTCCCGCCTTGAGAAATCAATGTCCATTCTCTTTGAGCCCTTGGGGCATGTCTCTTGTCCCCGGGCTCATTTTCTGTGTGAATCATTTTCATATTCCGGATTTGGATTTTCTTTTGAATCACGGTTTCAGGAAGGTTTCAAAATATGCAGGAATATCTCGAATTGCTCAAGCGGCTGATTCGGCTGCGTCCCGTATCGGCGGATATTGAAGCGGTCAATAGAGTCACGGAAACCCTCTATGATTTTATGGCTGTCCGCGGATTATATTGCACGTTGGAAAAACTGAATGAGCGAAAAATTCTTTTCGTCTCGACGGCGCCGGGGAAAAAGCCGGATCTGCTTTTAAATGCGCATGTGGATGTGGTTCCGGCCACGGATGAAACCCAGTATGAACTGAAAACAGAGGACGGCTGGCTTTTTGGACGCGGGACAGGGGATTGTCTGGGGAATGTCGTGTGCATTGTCAAAACTCTCTGTGAAGTGGACCGGAAACTTTCCGTCGGCACCGTTTTTTCCTCGGACGAAGAGATCGGAGGCCAGACCACCGCGCGGATGGTCGAGCTCGGATATTCCGCCGGACGCATGATCTGTATTCTGGACTCATGGGAAAATGATTCCATTTGTCATGCCCAGAAAGGAATCCTTGTCCTGAAGTTGACGGCGCACGGACGGGGCGGTCACGCATCGCATCCCTGGGATTTTGACAATCCGATCGATCAATTGCTGGAGGCATATTCCCGCCTCAAAACTGTCTGGAAGAACCCTGTCCCGACGGATTCCTGGCACAAATCCATGGCGGCCTCCGTAATCTCCGCAGGGGTGGCTGTCAATCAAATTCCGGAGACGGCGGAAATGATACTGAATATACGATATACCGAAGTTCAGGAAAAAGATGAAATTCTGGATCTTGTAAAGGAAAAAACCGGATTGCAGATCACCGCGTTGGAAAATTGTCCGCCTGTATTCGTGCCCAATACCGCACCTGAGTTCAGGATTCTTGAGAATATAATGCGGAAAGTATTGAAGAAACAAAGCGAGTATAGCCGGATGAATGGCGCAACCGACGCCCGCTGGTTTGCCTCGTTGAACAAACCGATTGCCATTATCGGAATAGAATCTGCCGGAATTCATGGTCAAACGGAAAAAGCGAATCTCGGTTCCATTGTCCAATATGCGGAAATAATGAAATGCCTCGCCGGATTTCCAGAACAAGAATAAAGATTGGAACTGGTTTGTAAATAAACATTTATCTGAAAAACTTTACCTGAACAATTTCTTGTTCGACAGATAAAAGGTTTGCCGATAAGCTACCGGATAATCCCAGATCACCTTGGGGCATTCGAATTATACGGGCGGAAAAGAGAACTGGCAATGGCGTGGAATGTCAATTTATTGTATCAAAATGCCGACATGAGGCTTCGCAACGTATCCCTGAAAATATTACCTTGCGTCGGTAATGGCAATGTTCCCTCTTTCTTCATTTTCCCGTTGTTTTCTGTCCTTTGCCTCTTTCATTTTTCCGGAGGCGGGCTATCTTACCCCGAAAGAGGTTCTTATCGCCGTATCATGGCGTGATTGAAAGGATTTCCGGGAAATGATGAAGAAGACCTTGATTGATTATATGCCGTTTTTCAAAGAGGGGACCGATACCGTTTTCTCCGCCGCCTGGGCCAGACGCGGCATCTGGAAGGCGAAGTGGATCGCAAATGACTTGACGCAGTCCCCGCATCTTTCGGCTTATCGCAACCGTTTCGAACTCAGTGAAGACAAAAAAGTCCGGATTCATGTGTCCGCCGACGCATGGTATTCTCTTTTTCTCGACGGTGTGGAATTGGGCCGTGGGCCGGAACTCTCCGCACCTTCCAGCTACAGTTTCGACACCTACGACTTATCTCTTTCCGCGGGACCGCACTTAATTTGTGCGCTGGTGTGGTGCTTCGGTCCGTTTGCTCCGTTTGCAAAGATCAGCCTCGAAAATGGTTTTCTTATGGGCGCAGAAGGGGAGCTTTCCACGATCCTTGACACCAACCGGAACAATTGGCAGGGGAAGGTCCTTCCCGGCGTGACGATTTCCAAATGCACGATCGGAACCGTTTTTCCGCAGATCGAGGTAGACCATGCCCTTTTCCCAGCGGATGTGGAACAGGGGGGCGGTGACGGTTGGGGGACTCCTTCCGAGCTTCTGAACGGGCGTAAATCGCTGCCCGGAATCGAATACCGCAATCAGCATCTGCTTTCTCCCGCCATGCTGCCGTCAATGGAGGATGCACCGATCCGGAACACAGAGGTCGTTTATGTGAGCGCCGAGGCTGGAAATTTCTACGGGGAAAAGGCGTGTCTCATGGATGAACTTGCCCTCTGGCGCGAAAAACTGTCTGCTGCTTCCTTTTCCGTGCCGTCCCGGACTACACGGAAAATTCTGCTTCGTCTGGACAACTATTACTGCGGGTGTCCGGTTCTTCGGGCGTCCGACGGGCGGGGGGCCGTCATATCCTTCCGCTGGGCGGAGGCACTGCATCTGGACGACAACCCGAACTCCCGGCAAAAAGGGGAGCGCGACCTTTTCCTGAACCGCTACCTTTACGGGAATGTCGATACGATGCGTTGCGGCGGGAAAACGAACGAATCGTTTCCGGCTTGCGGGTATCGCTCCGGCCGTTTTGTCGAACTCCTGATTCAGACTGCGGACGAACCGCTGGAGGTGCTCGAATTCACCTTGCGCGAGTCGCGTTATCCGTTGGAAATGGAGGCTGATTTCCGGACTTCCGACGAACGTCTCAACGAGTGTGTTGCCCCCGCGTTCCGCACCCTCCAGATGTGTATGCATGACACCTATATGGATTGTCCTTACTACGAACAGCTCATGTATCTCGGGGACGCCCGTCTCCAGATGCTCCTGAACTATGCCGTTTCCCCGGACCGCCGCATGGCGGAAAAATCCCTCCGTCTGATTGCATCCGGACGGGCGGACGACGGACTCCTTCTTTGCCGTTATCCGGCCTCCGTGCACCTTGCCATTCCGCCTTTCTCCATGCTCTTTGCGGGAATGGTCAACGACTATGTCAGGTATGTAGCCGATCCCGGAACTCTGCGGGAGATTCTGCCGCGTCTTCACGAGGTCATGGATTCGCTGGAACGTTACGTGCGTCCCGACGGTCTGATCGTGTTTCCCGACTCCTGGAATTTTGTCGATTGGCCGGATGCCTGGAAAGGACGCGACGCCTGCCGGATCGGGACTCCGCCCGAGGATGCCGAAGGGGTTTCCGGGGTCGTCAACTGGACTTATGCCTATGCGCTCGGTCAGACGGCGGAGCTTCACGACTGGATCGGAGAGCCGGAACTGGCCGTCCGCTACCGCCGTCTCGGACAATCCCTGACGGAGAAGTTGATCCGGACTTTCTACCACGCTGAAGAAAGACTGTTCTCCGACCTTCCCGCGGAACCCGTCTTTTCGGAACATTCCCAGTGCCTGGCCCTGTTGAGCGGGTTTCTGCCGCCGGACCTCGAAAGCGCCGTGCGTGAAAGCCTGTTCGACCGTAAGGTCGGAATGACGGAAGCCACGGTCTACTTCGCTTTTTATTATATGGAAGTCTGCCGCAAATACAACCGGATGGAGGCTTTCATGGACCGCATGAAATTCTGGTTCGACATGCTCGACTGCCGAATGAAGACCCTGTTGGAGTCTCCGGAGCCGAGCCGTTCGGACTGTCATGCGTGGAGTGCGCATCCACTGTATCATTTTCTGGCGTCCGTGCTGGGCGTCCGCCCCGCTTCCGCCGGGTTCCGGTCCGTATCGGTGGAACCGATGATCGGCGCCCTGACGGAGGGGGAAGGGAGGGTCCCGCATCCAGCCGGCCCCATCGGGATTTCCTTCCTTCGGACTTCCCCGGATAGGACGGACTGGAGGATCGTTCTGCCGAAAGATATTTCCGGCCGTTTTCTCGTGGCGGGAAAGGAAACGTTGCTGCATCCGGGCGAGAACGTCCTTTGCGGCGTCCGGTGTTCTCCTTTCTTGTAAATTCACTTGAATTTGAGGTGCAACTCCGAACCGGCTGCCAGGAGAACTTCCGAATTCAGCCGGATCATATCCTTTTCCTGCGAGAATCCGATTTTCTGTTTTGAAGTCCGAAGTTCGCGGACGGAACGCGGCGTTCTGTAGTTTTTCAGGTGCAGTTTTCCGTGGAGTATCCGGATTTTCGCGGAACGTTTTTCCTGTTCGTAGATGCCCCACGCACTGCCGATGCTCCAGAAACAGCACAGTTTCTTTGTTCCGCCCGGAGGTTCGAACCCGATCATGCCGCACGACAGATCGAAACGGAAGCCGCTCCAGGCTGGGAGCAAGGCATAGGATGCCAGACTTCGGGCGTAGTTGCTGCCGCATTCCAGTTCATTCCATGGATTCCGTCTGATGCCGTCATAGCGGGAACGGATCGACCGCACGACGGTGATCGCTTCCCGGGGCATTCCGGATTGGATCAGATGGACTGCAAATGTCCATTCGAAACCGTGCATGGTTTCCGTATGATATGGTATGGGGATAGCCGGACGTTTTCCATGCGGCCATGTGCATATCTGCACGCCGCTCTCATCGTTGAGCGCATAGATTCGCCACGGATTGAAAACATCGCGGAAGGTTGGCCTGTAATTGTATTGGAAAATCGACCGCAGCGTGGTCTGGTCGCGTTCCGGGTCGAATATCTGCGGCAGTCCGTACAGCGAGGCGTAACATTGGGCGAGCGTGCTGTCGATCCCGCATCCGTCAGCAATTTGATAACGGATTTCTCCGTCTTCCGTATTCCAGTAGTTTTCCGCCTGAAACAACGATAAGAGTTCCTGGTTTTCAAGGTCTATTTTCTGATGGTAGTATTCCCCGTTGAAAAGATTTTTTTCAACAGAATTTTTTCCTCGCTCGCGAATGGCTCGACAGAGAGCGGCGAAGCCCGAATCCTCCATTTCGTCCGCCATTTCGGCGATTGCGGAAAGAGCCCCCAGATAGTGGCCGGTCAGCCAGCTGTTCGGACCGAATAATTCCATGTCGAGAGTATGATGCTGGCGTCCCTGAAGAACTCCGGATTGATCCGGGTCCCATCGATCATAATTTTGGGTGCTCCATGCGTATTCGACCATTTTTTTCAGAGTCGGATACCAGTGCCGGAGCCATGCATTGTCTCCGCAGAGCTTCCAGTCGCGATAGAATTTCATGATGTCGCCGAACTGGCCGTCCGCGCATGGACGGAACATATCCGGAGTCGCCCGGATGCCGAGCGGCAGGTTCAGGCGGAAGTGGGCGCCGCCGTATTGATCCACGCTGTAATGAAGGTGGGATTCCCTCATGGAGCGTTCCAGATCGGGAAACAGGAAGGCGAGAGCCTGTGCGTAATTCCAGACGTGGGTGCAGGAGCCTTCACACGACCCCCAGAAGGAGCCGACTCCTTCCCATCCGTAGAACGTGCCGTCTTCCAGTCGGAGGCATGTCGGACTGCGGAGGACGGCAAGGTTGGCGGAAATGCCTTCGATCATTTCTTTCGGCAGATTTCCGGCAAACAGCGCATCGTGAAATTTCCGGGTGTCGGCTTCTAGTCGTTTCCGGTTTTCCGCGACATAACGGGCTGTATGGCATGAATCTTTCCATTGTGTGGCGTAATAGTTCCGCCAGAGATTGGCAATGCCGTTTTTCTTTGCCAGTTCATCCGCATCGGTCCTCCAATCGTTGCGACGCAGAGGAACATTCCATGTGAGAACAAAGGAAACTTTCCGGTGTTCTCCCGGATTCAACTTGAAGTGGGCGGCCAGCAGACCATGGTCCGTTCGTGACAGTTCGTCCGCATAGTCCCGCTGAATGAAATATCCTCCGCGCATGACATCGCTGTGATACGTTTCCATGCTGTCCACCCAGCCTCCGCGGAACCAATACGACTGTCCGGAAAATTCTGCGGCCCCCTCTTGAATTTCGAATGTCAGGTCGCCATGCCTGAGGTCCTCTTCCGGCAGGCCGCTTCTGACCGTCAACCGGTGTTCTGAATAAGCGTTGACGTGTTCCGTTCCGGACCAGGGATTGCACAGAACCCCGATGCAGCTGTAGTCCAGAACATCGGCGGTGTCATTGACGATCTCCACGTCGAAACAGGCGGCCGGAAGGCTGCTGTCCCTCGAATTCCCCGGAATGAACGGACTCCATGCGTGGAGAGCGACTTTGCCCGGAAAATGAGGATCATCGAATTCAATTTTTGCGAGAGGGAATTCACCTTCGAATATATGATTCCGGAAATGGGGCCAGCCGCAAAGCAGTTCTCCGGAAGGTCCCCAGCCGAACCCCGAATACCGGCTTTCATCTCCGGCCGGAGTGATTCCCTGATACGGCGGCGGTTCGTCTCCGTGCAGAAGGCGAAAATCAACCACTTTGCCGTCTTTCCCGGCGCGGACGGCCAGATGACTGCATCCGTTGAACTTCCTTTTGCCGGGGTGATTGTAGATTTCCCAGTCGATCCAGTGTCCGTTTCCGGAAAGTCCGACGCATCCGGAGCCGATTCCTCCCAAAGGAAACGAAATCTGAGAAGTCGCTTTTTTTTTTGTAACGCATGAAGTCATCCTTGCATTTTTACGTTTCGATTTTAGATTAATATAGCAGACGAATAATCGAAAAAAATGGATAAACACGGGAATTGAATGGATGTTTCAGGGCTGGTACAATCATCTGGATAAACTGCATCGCTGCAATGAACTGTCGCTGGAATTGCATGAGGCGGTGGAAGCGGCCTTTGCATGGCATGGACGCAACCGGCATTCCTTTCACCGTCTGTTTCTGGTGATCCGCGGAACCGGCTCCAGCTGGATCGTCAACCATACCGATGGACATTTTATGAAAATGGTTGCCGGAAGCGGTTACTTCATGCCTTCCGGAGCGGACCTTGAGTTCAATTTTGAACCGGAAACTTATTTCATGTCATTTCACTTCAATCTTCGAAGCGAATATTTTCAAGAAATTTTTCCGGTGGAACCGCATTGCCGGATTCTGGAGCATTGCGGGGAAAAAATATCTGCCGCGCTTCTGCGGCTGCAACACGCTGCCAATGATTGGACCACCGTCTGCGAACTGAAAGGATTGCTTTTCGGCTGGGTGGAGCAAATCCTCGCACAAGGGCCGATGACGGCTCCCGCGGCGGATGATCTACGGCGGGAATACCGTGACCTTCTCGGTTTTCTGGAAACGAAGGCGGACGCCCGTTCAACGCTGGACGATTTTTCCACGGTTGCCGGGATGTCAGCGGACACCTTGTCACGTCATTTTTCCCGCGATTTCGGAATTCCCCTGAAGCGCTATGCCATGCAGTTGCTTGCAAGCCGGGCGGAACGCCTTCTTCGTTGTCGTGATCTGAAAGTGAGGGAAGTGGCTCTCCGCCTGAAGTTCCAGGATGAATATTATTTCTCCCGTTTCTTCAAAAGAGAAACCGGTTGCTCTCCCCGGGAGTTCCGCCAGTTCGGCAACCGGAAGGAAACTCATGGAACGGCGGTTGCTTCCAGTTTTAAAAACTGAGACGGACCGCTCTTTTTCACTTCCGTAAATTCGAAAAATTTAAAAATAGTTGACTTTGCAACTATTCAATGCTATATTGGGTATTGTTGAATTCAAAAAAAAGGAAGGGGGCCTGATGAAATTCAATGCGTCCAATCGCTTTGACGATCCTGTTCATGAAGCGCTGATGAGTGTCTGGTGGTCCGGCATTTTACTGAAGCGGGAAGCCAGACGGTTTTTCCGGGACAGAATTGTTTCCGAACCTCAATTCAATGTGATGATGCTGCTCAAATATGCAGAAGGCCCGCTGTCGCAGCAGGACTTGAGCGAGCGTCTGCTGGTGGACAAGTCCAATCTGACCGGCTTGGTCGGGAGCCTGGAGAACCTCGGTTTCGTGAAGCGCCGCAAGTCGCCGGACGACCGCCGTTTTTACCGTCTGACTCTTACCGCGCAAGGTTCGGCTTTTCTGGACGTGGCTGAGTCCCCATACAGGGAACTGGTATATCGGATCATGTCGGTTTATTCCCCATCTGAAATGAAACAGCTCACGGAACTCATGCTTCGATTGCAGTCCGGCTTGGAGGAGGAAAAATGAAGTGGCTTTTTTCAGTGATTCTTATGGTAGCAGCGGGAACAAATTTTGCCGCCGGGGCGGAAAGTCTTTCCGACCTTGAAATTCTGAACGGAATGAAGCAGGAGATGCAGCGCTCTCAGACCGGTGGGAATACGGCGTTTGCCCGTTATGCGACCGGATTCACATGGACGATCATTCATGACCCGTCGGACAAACTGATCGAACAAGTGCTTATGCCGGTGGAAAAAATTGTCAAAATTCTTGGGAAGAACGCCGAGGAACAGCAGGCTTTTCTCAAAGCGGGCGGGATGAAAGAGTTCAGAAATCAGCTTCGTGCCAATCTCAAGTCCGGCGATCCGGGCGTGGAAGCGCTGTCCGCGCTGTATTTGGCGCTGATCAAAGACCATGAAAGCATACCGGAGATTGCCGCACTGCTGGACATCGACCGCAGCAGCCCTCCGCCTGCCGAACATGCGAATCTCGTCAACATTCACCGCGCCGCCGCTGCCACCGCGCTTGCTCTCCTGCGGGAAGCCGGTCCGTATGAGGCGAAAATTGCCGCCATGCTCGACAGCAAAATGCCCAATGATCTTTATGGAGCGTGCAACGCAATCATGATGATGGGATGGAAGCAGTATTTGCCGAAAACGGCAAAATGGCTTGACATGCCGGACCATTCCAACGGCGGGAAGTTCAACCGGGAAGAATCGAAGCTGGAAGAACAGTGTTTTCTGACGGCAATGCGTCTCACAGCTCATTTCAAGGCGAAGGAATATGCCCCGAAAGTCATTGGAGAACTGATGCCGCGAGAATTCAAAGACAAGACGGGGAAGACGCATTATCTCAGGAAGCATTCCTTGATTGAGCCGAAAGAGATGATTGTCTGTCTGGCCGTCATGGATGCGCGTGGAACCGCCAAGGATCTGTCGCAGTTTTATCCGATGACCGGAGAATATGACAGCTTTTCACGGGGAGCTGTCGTTTCCGCTCTTGCGGCTTTCGGTGCGAAAGATCAGAAGAACATTGTCTTGACCGAGCTTGCCCGGAAGAACATCACCACCATGAATGGCTGTCTGGTCGCGCTGGCGGTGTTGGGCGACGATAAGGATGTTCCCATGATGGTCGAATATCTGGAAGATAAAAACGGGGTTGTCGGCGCTTCCGCGGCGCTGATGTATCTTGGTCGCAAGGAATATTACGGCCGGATTTATGAAAAAATGTCCGATTATCTGAAAAGGAATTTTCCCGGGCGTGATTCTCAAGACATGACTGGAATTTGGCGTTATCAATTCGGGATGTCCGGGAAGGATATCCCGGCTTTTGACGAGGCGGCCCGGAAAATCGAAACGGTCTGGCGGAGTCTGTGGACGGGTGAAGGCGACCAACCCCGGAAGAAAAGCTCCGCACAGGCGGTTGTGGAATGCCGGGAGGCGGCCGGTAAAACAACGGATATGCCGTTTGACCGGAGAATTGAACTGATCGGCAAGGAGTATTTTCCGAAGTGGAGCAGAAAGGAACAATTTGAGTTCCTGACGCAGGTTTTTCCGCTCTGCGATGCCGGATCAACCAGTGCATTGATGGAAATTGTCCATGAGAATGGTTTGTTGGAATCGTGGGAAGTATATGTGGAAATGCGAAAGCCGCCTTTCCTGCAAAAACTTCTTGAATGTATTCACGCTTACAGGATACCGCTTGACTGGAAGGTTGAGACAGTCAGAGGCAAAGACAATATGTTTACGTTGATTTTCACCGATTCGAAAACCGGGGAACAGCAAGTTTTTCATACCCGCGCATCGATTTTTCAGGAAGCGAACGGTTCCTTTTCCGGTGCTGACTATGTGTGGAATTCTTCCGATGTCGGCATATATACGTTTCGTCATACGAACCGCGGATGGACTTTTTTATGCGGACCGACTCCGGCTCGGAAGGAAATCCGGCCGCCCCTGCCGGGACCGTTCAAGTTGATTTTGAAGAACCATGTTTTGCACCCGGCGTCTCAAAAGGCGTTTGCCGGAGGATATGAACTCCTTCTGACATTCGAAGTGCAGGATCGGAATGTGACCCTTTTGCCGCCACGGGACATAAAAGTTGGCTTTTATCCCAAAATTCAGGACCCAAAAAAGGTTTGCACGGATGAATTCGGTCCGCCATTGCCGATGTGTCCTGTTGTTGAAAAATCCGTAATTTCTGCTTCTCCCGGCCGCCCGTTTACACTGACTTTTCTGCTCTCCGTTCCGCCCGCATGGCGAAAGTATGAGCTTGAATGCAACCTCTATTTGCCGGAAAGTGACGGCGTGCCGGAAAAATTGTTCAGTTTCCGGGTTCCGGCTGAACGGAACATTTCTTTGAATGTGCATGGCCTTTATCCCGATGTTGAAAGCGCGGAACGGGTTGCTTTCGCATGTCCATGAGCATAAACTTGGATATCCGGAATTCTATGGTTGATACGATGCAAGGAGAAAAAAATGAAACTTTGGGAAAGCGCTTTTCTTCTGTCGGGAATGCTGATTCTGAGCGGTTGTGCTGGGACATCGCATCCGAAGGGGGCCTGTGAATATTTTTATCCGGAACTGCCTGACAATGAATATTGTTTCCGGAAGATCGCCGAGTATAATGAGTTCACATTGAATCCGGCGAACCGGAAGAAAACGGAATGGAAGACGGAAGATGGAAAAACCCATATTTCGTATATGGTGACTCCCGAAACTTCACCGGAAGGCTATCTTGGGATACTGATCGGGCGTGGAGCCGTGAGGGAATATACTATCTGTTTGGACAAGACGCATTATCGGGCGCTCTGGAAAAAATTTGAATTCAGCTTGCCGGATGGTCTGTTTTGGGTAAAGGGTGCAATGGAATCGGTCGATCTCAGGGACTATTTCAATTTCAGCGATGATAAACATTTATATATTGTGACCTTTTACTATAAGAGTTCAGATCAGGAAAAATTTCAGGCGTGGCTGAGGAAAAATGTTCCTGTGAAAGAACTGCCGCGCCGGAGTGCGAAAGAGAAATGAACTTCCTCTATTATTACATCCGTTCCATGAGGCTGTATTACGGGTTCGTGACCGGATCGACTACGCTGTCCGGAGTCATGATCGCCCATGAAATGTACGGTGTCCGTTGGGGATGGGCCGACGTGCTTGTCCTGACAATCGGATTTCTGGCGTGGGGCGTGAATCAGATTTTCAACGATGCCGGGGGAATCCGCGAAGATGCCGTCAACGCGCCGCACCGTCCGATGGTGACCGGACAACTGCCGGAGAAACCCGCCCTTCTTTTGTCCGGAGCCCTGATGCTGATCTTTGCGGCTGTCTCTTTTTTCCTGACGCCTTGCACGTTTGTTCCGATTGCCGCTGGCGTTGTTTTCAATCTTCTTTATACTTATCTGAAAGACGTCCCTGTTCTTGGGTGTCTGGTCTACGGCTGTTCCATCTCGATGTGTCTTCTCTACGGATGGATCGGGGCGCTGGGACGTTTCCCTTCGAATGTCTCGCCGATAGTGATACTTTTTTTCTGTCTGCTGGTTCTGCCGGCGCATGTTCTGATGTGCCACAACAGCAATTTCAAGGACATCGAAGGGGACCGCGCCGCCGGGAAAAAAACGTTGCAGGTCCTTTTCCGCCCGTGGGTTTCCCTTTGGCTCTCGGGGATTCTTTCAGTCGCATGGGATGCCTTTCTTTTCTTTCTGGTCTTGAGCGCGGCGGGCCCGGTTGCGGGCTTTTCCGTATTTTTCTTTCTCCTGATGCTGACGGGCTGGAATCTCCTGAATCTGGCACAGAAAAAATATCATGCGGGCACCTTGTCGGGGTGTCAGCTTTGCGTGGCGCAAGTATTGTGCCTGACGGTCTGTTTTTCTTCGCGGTGGCTGATCATGGTCGGCGTTTCGTTTCTGCTGATACAACTCATATTCAACTGGTATCCCGATGAAAAAGAGTAGATTCATTACCGGAATTCCGAAAGTCCTTTTTTACGCGCGAATGTCTTTGGGATGCGCGTGGCGTTTCCGTTCGGAGATACGCCGCCTCGGATTTGCCGGATATCTCGGAATGCTGATGCGGGCATCGAAGTTTACGCGGATTTTCTTCAGGCACAAACTGTTGCGTCTGCCGTCCGGAGAATATAAACTGGATTTCTACATGCCCCGGTATCCGTCCGAGGCGTTTTTTACCGCGATGAGCGACAAGCTGCTCTGTTGTCCGCCGCGTCCGGTGAGCGTGGTGTTTTCCATCACCAAGGCGTGTTCTTTTCATTGTCCGCACTGTTATCAGGGGCTGGACGATTCCCGTGAATTGTCGTTGGAACGCATGACGGAAGTCGTGCGCGAACTGCGGGATTTCGGCGTGACGGCGTGGGCGGTCGAGGGCGGCGAACCTCTGCTCTGGTTCAAGCGCCTGGAGGCGGTTCTGCGGGAGATTCAGGGGTTGGAAGTATGGGTGAATTCCACCGGATTCTCCGCGACGCCGGAAAAGATCCGGCGTCTGGCCGAACTCCGGGTCACGGGCGTGATGAGTTCGATCCATTCGGTCGATCCGACGGAACACGACGCCTTTACCGGGGTTCCGGGATCGTGGCGCGCCTCACTGCAATTCCTTGCCGACTGTAAAGCGGCCGGAATGCTGACCGGCTTCAATACGGTTCTGACGGATGACCGGATTCTTGCGGGCGGGATTGATGAAATCATGCATCTGGCGAAGGAACACGACTGCGACTATATTCAGTTGATTCACCCCAAGGCGTGCGGACTCTGGAAAAATGAGAACTTTGACACGGTCCGCCATGAGGAAGCCGTGCGGATTGCCTGCGAGGCGCAAGTCCGCTACAACTCGTCGAAGGAAAGACATGTGCCGATCCTGACCGCCCAGGTGTTCGAGGAGTCGCCGGAGATGCTCGGGTGCTGTTGCGGCGGAATTGATCGTTTCTATATCGGCTGTGCGGGGGATGTCCAGCCGTGCGAGTTCGTGAATCTTTCCTTCGGCAACTTGAACGAGGTTTCCTTCGAGACGGCGTACAGCCGGATGCGTCAGGCCTTTGCCGTTCCCTGTGAAAACTGGGTCTGTTGTGAACTCGCGGAGGCGATCGCCGGAGCGTTCGACGGGCAATATCCGCTTCCGTGGAACGTTACCGAAAAACTGATCCGCGACCGCAAAACGGGAAAGCCGACGGAGATTTACCGGAAGATGGGAATTTACCGATGAAACTGCTGGTGCTTATCAATCCTTCGTCGCATGGCGGACGCGCCTTGAAAAAGTGGGAAGAGTTCCGGCGTCATCTGCCGGAATGCGAGGCGGTCGTGCTGAAAAATATCGGAGAAGCGACCGAACGGGCGGCGACCGTGTCCGGATTCGATGTCGTGGCTGCATGCGGCGGAGACGGCACGGTCAATGCGGTTGCCGAGGGAGTCCTGCGGCACCCCGATCTTCTGTTGAAGATGGGGGTGCTGTATGCCGGGACCAGCCCGGACTTCTGTCGTTTTTATCACATTCCGACCGATCCTTCCGGTGCGGCGGAACTTCTGATGTCCGGCAGGTGCAAAACGGTAAGACTGTTCGAAATCCGGCACGACGGCAAGACTTCTCATTTCGCCTGTTCGTGCAATCTCGGAATGGGGGCGGATGTTGCTGAGCTGGCGAATCGACTCCGTCCGCGACTCGGAGACTGCCTCGGCACCTTCTGCGCGCTGGTCCGGAATCTTTGGAAGTCGAAACGGTATTGCTATTCCGTCAACGGAGAAAAACTCGATGAGTGCAATCATCTGCTGATTACGCGGATGCCGTATATCGCGGGCGGCTTGAAACTCGCCCTGCCGGAGCTTGGCGAAGACGAATACGCGGTCTGGCACCTGCGGAACCTTCACTTTTCCGGATGGGCGGGGCTTCTGACGGCTTTGTACCGGGGAACTCCGGCGGGAACGCTCCGGATTGTGTCCGGAACGACCCGGATCACTTCGTCTGAAATGGTCAAAGTTGAATACGACGGCGACTTCCACGGACATTTGCCGGTTGAAATTCGCGTTGCGGAGCATACATTACAGTTGATTGCGGGAGGGTGAAATGAAAGAAGATGATTTCATACGGATGTTCGGAGATGTTCACGGTTCGAAGCCGTATTCCGCGGATGCCGAGATCGTAAAGACGGGCAACGGATTTAATCTGTATTCGATCGACGGCTTTTCCGAAACGGAGGACTTTTTCACGCGGACGCCGCCCCGGCGGATCGGACGCAACATGGCGATGGCCGCCTGCGCCGATCTTCTTGTTTGCGGCGTCGTTCCGGAAATCTGGCTTCAGTCATGGGACATCGACGATTCCAGAGGGGTGGACTACTACCGTGAAATTGCCGAAGGCGTGGAAGAGGTCCTCCGGCATTACGGGGCAAAATGCATCGGGGGAGATCTTGGCGCCTCGAATCCGTGGAGCTGTACAACGGTGGTTCAGGCACATAGCCCGAAGCCGCCCGTGACGCGGATCGCCCGGGAACGTGTTCCATTTGACTTGTATGCCTCCGGTCCGTTGGGTGACGCCAATCTCGCCGCATTTTTGAAACAGCCCATGCCGGAGTTCGAACTTCGCGATCCCGTCCCCTCCGAGGCCCTGTTTGCTACCGATACCAGCGGCGGTTTTTTCGATGCACTGGAGAATTTCCGCCGGGTCAACCGCGGAATGGAGCTGTCGATTGAATTGGCGGCGGTCCTTTCGGAGAAGCTCCGCAAGCCGGAGGTTCCCGGACTCGATCCGATCTGGACCCTGATCGGTGGTGTTGGAGAATATGAACTCATTTTCGCTGTTCCGAAAGGGACTCCCGTTGAAGCTGTCCTGATTGGGGAGGGGACATTTTCCGGCACACCGGAAAACGCGTTCCGCTTCTCATATGAAGGCGAAGCATTCGGGCAAATGAAAAATCCGCCGCCCGATTACCGGGATGTTCCCCCTTCGCGGAGGATCGAGGCAACCCGGAATTATATCCGGGAGATGCAGACGAAATGAAGTCATTATTTGAACGTTGTCATCAGTCTGCCGAAACCGCGCCGATCGATGAAAAAGCCCGGCGTCTGGCGCACGAACTGACCTCGAACCCGCCGGATTATTATGATGGTCTCCGCATGGTTCTGCTGGAGGGGGTCCGTCCCGTGACGAAAGTCCGTTTCCCGGACGGGCGCGTCAAAGAAATGCTGATGCTCGGAAGCAACTCGTTTCTGAACCTGAACTTTCATCCCCGCGTGATCGAGGCCGAACGGAAGGCCGCGGAGCGGTACGGTTCCGGTGGCGGTTCCCCGCCTCTGTATGCCGGGCGGACCGACCTTCACGACGAACTGGAGGCGAAGCTGATGGAATTCACCGGCACGGAGGCGGTGATTCTCTTTCCCGCCGGATATTCCGGAAATCTGGGGGTCCTTTCGGGCTTATGCCGTCCGGGAGACATCATTTTCGGCGACAGTTCGAATCATGCCTCGCTGGTGGACGGGGCGCGTCTCTCCGGGGCGGAACTGGTCCCGTATCTCCACCGGAACCCGAAGCATCTGGAACGTCTGCTGAAAAAGAGCGGGACGGTGAAAGGACGCCTGATCGTTTCGGACGGCGTGTTTTCGATGGAAGGAAGTCTTGCGCCCGTCGATGAACTGGTGCGGCTGAAGGAACGGTATGGTTGTCTGCTGATGATCGACGACGCGCACGGATTCTGGGCGGTCGGCGAACGGGGCAGGGGAACGGCTGACTTGTTTGGAGTGCGCGACCGGGTTGATTTGCATTACGGCACTTTCAGCAAGGCGCTGGGGAGTGTCGGAGGGTTTTGCGCCGGATCGAAAGTCCTGATCGATTATCTGCGGTATTACGCACGGAGTTTCTTCTTTTCGAGCGCGATTCCGGCGACGACGGTTGCGGCGGTTCTCGAAAGCATCCGGATCGTGGAAGAGGAGCCGGAACATCTGGAAAACCTTTGGCATAACCGCGATTTCTTCCAGAACGAACTGGAAAAATACGGCTTCGACACGATGGGGAGCCGTTCGGCGATCATTCCTGTTCTGGTCGGGGACGAAGCGAAGCTCGGACGTTTCCAGTCGGCCTTGTTCGAGTCCGGCATTTTCAGCAATATCGGGACGACTCCGGCCGTCAACGCGCGGAAATGCCGTCTGCGCCTTAATGTCATGTCCACCCATTCACAGGAACAGCTGGGCAGTGCCGCGGCGACGCTGGCGCGGCTTGGAAAACAATTCGGGGTAATTCTGTGAAATATTTATTTTTCAGGGAAGAAAATAGCCTTAAAAACGGACGTCCCGCTGAGCTCCTGCAAGGTTTGTTTCTGACTGCCGGAGTGCTGGAGATTCTGTTCTGGTCGCTTTTCTTCCGGCAGGCGGTCCTCTATCTGGGACAGGATGCGCCCGTCTGGTATTACGGAATGCTGAACTTTTATGGCTGGCCGATCGAGTCAGGGCCGACCGGCTGGGGGGTGAATTGGGCACCTCTATGCCTCAACCTGGCGATATTTTCTGGATTGTTTCTGGTGGTCTGCGCCGCGGCGTTCTGCCTGTCCGGGAAGTCGCGGGCCCGCTGGTTTCTCGCGTATGCCGTTCCCACCCTGCCGCTGGCACTGACAGGAATTCTTATTTCCATCGCCGATATCCAATGCCGCCGGTTTGTCCAGACGGCTATGGTGTTCCATATCCTTTTGCAGCCGGCTTTTCTGCTGTTTGCCGGAGGAGTCCTGTTTCAGAAAGGAATTCGTCTGGCGATTGATCGATTCAAGGCGGAGAAATCATGACGAAAATACTGATCACCGGAGCGGGCGGATATATCGGGTCCAACGCAGTTGAATTTTTCATGAAACGGGGCTTCGAGGTCACGGGAACCATACACAGGAAAGCAGCGGAACGTTTTCTCCGTTCCGGGGCGAGAAAGGCTGAAGCCGATTTGTGCGATCCCGTCTCGCTGGAAAGACTTTTCACGGAGAAGTTCGATTATGTGATTCATATTGCCGCGCGTGCCAGCGATGTCGGACGCGATGAACTCTTCCGCACGGCCAATTTCGAGGCGGTGAAACATCTTGCCGATTTGTCGATGCGGAACGGCGTGAAACGCTTTGTATATCTTTCGACGTCCGATGTCTATGGACTCCACGATTTTCACGGGGAATCCGAAGAAGAACTGCCGTTCGACCCCCGCGTCAGGAATCCGTATCCGAAGTATAAGATTCTTTCCGAGAAGTGGCTGGAGTCGCACCTGCCACCGGAACGGTTCAGCTGTGTACGTCCTTGTGTGGTATGGGGGAACGGCGATACGACCATCACCCCGCGCGCGATCGCCTATCTCCAGAGTTCGCCGTTCGTCATTCATTTCGGACGTTGGAAGGGAAAAAACCGCTGGCCGTTGGCGCACGTGGAAAATGTCTGCCGGACGCTGTATGCCGCGATGATTCTGTCGGAAGCCGGGGGACGGGGCGTGACCGTGCTTGACAGCCGCCGGACGACGCTTTCCGAATTTTATCGGAATCTTGCGGAAGAGTATCTGTCGGGAAAGCCGTACCGGGAAATCTCTCTTCCGGTCTGGACGGTGCGGCCCGCGGCGTGGGGTTCCACCATACTTTCTACCGCTCTGAACCGGGAGACGCCGCTTTTCGATCCGTCGCTGTATGCGCTTGACACAATCATCCACAATCTTGATTTCAACAACGCACGAATGCTGGACTGGCTGAAAAAATCCGGGCAGGAGGAATTGTTTCCATTATGAGAGTCAGCAAACCGAGGCAAAACCGGTTTCTGACGAACTGGAAGGGAAGGTCTATTTCGGCTGTATCACTGATGACTTTTACAGCGCGAAAGACAAGAAAGAACAATCCATTGGCGAATGGAGGAAGACGACGCGGTGAGGGTGGTCTTGCGCTCCTGCGATGTTCCGTGGAGTTTTTTCCGGAATAGAGTTGACACTCCGCCGCTTCGTGCTATATTATATGCCATGATTCAAAAATGAAGTTTTCTTCAGGGCAAGGTGACGCGATTGTTCGCGAAGTCCTTACCGGCGGTGACAGTCCGCGAGCCGATGAAAGACCCGGCAGACCATGGTGAAATTCCGTGACCGACAGTAACAGTCTGGATGAGAGAAGAAACAGAAGGCGCCGGAACTATTCCGGTTTGACTGAATTTGTCAGCCTCTTTTTTCTCCATTCCATTCAGCCCTGTGGAAAGTGTATTACCGCCAGAAGGAGGCTGAATATGGAATTCGAGTTCGACAGCGTGGATGCGGTTCTGGAAGATGTCCGTCGCGGGAAACTGGTGATCGTCACCGATGACGAGGGGCGCGAAAATGAGGGCGATCTGGTCTGCGCCGCTGAAAAAATTACCCCTGGCGTCATCAATTTTATGATCACTCATGCCAAAGGGCTGGTTTGTGCGCCCATCACCGAGCAGCGCGCAAGGGAACTCGGCATTTACCGTCCGCCGTCCACCGACCATTTCAAGACCGCGTTCACGGAAAGCGTGGATGCTTTGTCCGGGACGACCGGTATTTCCGCCGCGGACCGTTCCAACACCGTTCTGACGCTGATCAATCCGGCCAGCAAACGCACTGACTTCGGCATTCCCGGACACATTTTTCCGATTGCGGCGCGTCCGGGCGGAGTTCTCCAGCGGACCGGTCACACCGAGGCGGCGGTCGATCTGGCGCGTCTGGCGGGACTTTATCCGGCCGGCGTGATCTGCGAGATTACCAAGGAGAACGGCGAGATGGCGCGTCTGCCGGATCTGATGGAGTTCAAGCGGATACACGGGACCAAGATTCTTTCGATTGCGTCGCTGATTGAATACCGCCGTCGGACGGAACATCTGGTGTCCTGCGAGGAATGTGTGAATTTGCCCACCGCCTACGGCAAATTCAAGATGTATCTCTACCGTTCGATGATTGACCAGAGCACCCATCTCGCGCTTGTGATGGGCGACGTCCGGGGCAAGGAATCCGTGCTGACCCGTGTTCACAGCGAATGTCTGACCGGCGACGTCTTCGGTTCCGCCCGCTGCGACTGCGGGGATCAGCTCCATACGGCCATGCGGATGATCGCGGAGGAAGGCATGGGGGTCGTCGTCTATATGCGTCAGGAAGGACGCGGCATCGGACTGGAGAACAAGCTCCATGCCTACCGTCTTCAAGATCAGGGCTGCGACACGGTCGAAGCGAACCTGAAACTTGGGTTCCCGCCCGATCTGCGGGAATACGGGGTGGGCGCCCAGATCCTTCTCGACCTAGGTATCAAGGGGGTTCGCCTGCTGACGAACAACCCGCAGAAACTGATCGGGATCGATGGCTATGGACTGAAGATCGTGGAGCGTGTGCCGATCGTGATCGAGCCCCAGCAGTACAATTCCCATTATCTGGAAACGAAAAAGAAAAAAATGGGTCATTTGCTGGATTCTTCCGCAAAGTCTTGAGAATCGGGTTGAAAGTGAACACGAAAAAAGGTATATTACCGGGATGATTCAAAATTTTTCAAGGAAAGGATAAACACCATGGCATCATGCGAAGGTAAAACTTTTGAGGGAATGCTCAGTGCGGAAGGTCTCAAGATCGGGATCGTCTGCGCGAGATTCAACGACTTTTTTGTAAGCGAACTTCTGGGAGGTGCTCTGGACACGTTCCGACGCATGGGCGGGAATCCCGCCGACGCGGATGTGGCGTGGGTGCCCGGCTCCTTCGAGATTCCGCTGATCGCCTCGAAACTGATCGACACCGGAAAGTATGACGCCGTCATCGGGCTCGGTGTGGTGATTCGGGGCTCCACCGCGCATGCGGACTACATCAACAGCCAGGTGTCGAAAGCGCTCGGCCAGCTCTCCATCGACAAGGGACTGCCCGTGATTTACGGAGTGGTCACCACGGAGAACATCGAGCAGGCGATCGAACGCAGCGGCACCAAAGCCGGCAACCGCGGCGCGGACGCTGTCCGTTCCGCCATTGAAATGGCCAATCTCGTGAAGTCCATTTCCCGGAAGGGTTGATGCCGGACCATGAACGATATTGAAGACAATCACTCCGGCAAGGCCGCGGAAGGCCGAAAAGACCACAATGTGGTTCCGATGCTCCACTTCAAACGGCTGGGCCGCGAACTTGCCATGCAGTATCTCTTCCAGTGCGATGTCGCCGGGATGGAGAATTTCGATCAGAGTCTTGACAACTTCTGGAAACAGGCGGAATGCTCCGGGGAATTTCCCACGAACCGCGTGTTCCGCAAAGCCCGTTGCTATGCGGAAAAGATCATCGCCGGCGTGTTCGAGCATGAGATGGAGATCGACAAGATCATCCGCGATTTCTCCGACCGCTGGGACATCGAGCGCATGCCTGTGGTGGACCGCAACATCATCCGCGTGGCCATCTACGAGCTTTACTACTGTCCGGACATCCCCGCGCTGGTAAGCATCGACGAGGCCATCGAGATCGCCAAGGATTTCAGTTCCGGCAAGTCCGGAATCTTCATCAACGGCATTCTCAACGGAGTCAAGGATTCCCTTCCGTCCGGAATCAAGGACCCCGCGCCGCAGAGAAAAAATGAAAACAAAGAAGAAGAGGACTGATGGCCATTTTCGATACTTTCAAACGCGGCCTCATGAAAACCGCGGTCGCGATCGGACGCGGAATCGGCGGTCTCTTCACCGAGGTGAAAACCTGGGATGACGCCGCCTTCCTGAAACTGGAAAATGAACTGATTCTGGCCGATTTCGGCGTGGCCGCCTCCCGCCGGATTGTCGAAAGCCTGCGCGACCGTTATCAGCAGGGCAAACTCAGCGGAGCCGACGACATCCTCAAGGTTGCCCAGACAGACCTCTGCGCCATGCTGGCGGCGGGAACGCGTTCCATGCACACCGCGCCGGAAGGCCCGACTGTGGTTCTGATGGTCGGCGTGAACGGAAGCGGCAAAACCACCACGTCCGGGAAGCTGGCCAGTCTCTGGGCAGCTCAGGGAAAGAAAGTCACGCTGGCCGCCTGCGACACCTTCCGCGCCGCCGCCGTTGAACAGCTCAAACTCTGGGGCGAACGCACCGGTTCGCAGGTGGTCGCCTCCAATCCGGGCGCGGACGCCGCGGCGGTCGCGTTCGATGCCGTTTCCTCGGCGCTGGCCCGCGGGTCCGATTATCTCATTATCGATACCGCCGGACGCCAGCACAATCAGAAAGGTCTGATGGAGGAACTGGCGAAGATCCGGCGGATCATTCAGAAGCGGATGCCCGACGCTCCGCACGAAACGCTCCTCACGATTGACGCCAGCATCGGCACGAACGCCATCTCCCAGGCCCGTGAATTCGCCGCGATCTCCGGCGCGAGTGCGCTTGTGCTGACCAAGCTCGACGGCACCGGCAAGGGCGGCGCGGCGGTCGCGGTTCA
>CAYWZD010000011.1:0-26333 GCA_964462755.1 uncultured Victivallales bacterium
GCCCCCCTCGCTGTCGCCGCGCCACAAGGCCAGCGACGGATGATTCCGAAGACGGAGCATCACCTTCCGGCCTTCCTCGCGCACCGTTTCTTGAAACCACGCATCCTGCGGGGGCATTTCACAGGCGAACATGAAATCCTGCCAGACCAGCAGACCGGACCGGTCGCACTCCTCGAAGAAAGCCTCGTCTTCATAAACGCCGCCGCCCCAGCATCGCACCATGTTGCATCCGAGATCCCGGAAAAGTTCCAGATGCCGGGCAACCCGTTCGGGATGTTCTCCGTGAAGGGCCTCCGCGGGAACCCAGTTGGAACCTTTTATGAAAACCGGTTTTCCGTTGATTTCGAACACGAATTCACCGTTGCCGTTCCGATCGATGGTTTCCGTGCGTTTGAGGCGGATCGTACGGATTCCTGTTTTCCAGCGGCGGACATCCAGAGTTTTTCCGTTCCGGCGCAGTTCCGCGGAAACCTCGTAAAGAGCCGGATCGCCGCTTCCTGCGGGATTCCACAACACGGGATTCGGAACGGCTATATGTCGCAGTCCGGTCACGAAATAGAGCGGAAAAGTTTCCTCGAAGAAATGATCGCCGCAGCGCATGGAAAAACGGCACTCGAATCCGTCCAGTGCCGGAGCCTCCGAAGTGAAATTCCAGGAAAATGCCAGAAGTGCACGGTCCCCGTCCGCGGAAAGATGCACCGTCGCCAGATAAAGATCCGTCCAGCGCTCCGGAGAAAGGGTTTCCAGTGAAACGCTCCGCCACAATCCGGCCCCGACCAGACGCGGTTCGATATCCCATCCGTAGGTGTGCAATGCGCGCCGGAGGAACAATCCCTCGAAGTTATAGGAAAGGGCACGGGTTCCGGGCCGTCCGGCAAACTGCCGCGCATAATTGACCGGACTCCGGATTACGACAAGAAGCTCATTTTCCACTTCAGAACGAAGGCGTCCGGACACGTCGAAACGGTGTTCGACAAACATATTGCAGGCTTCCCCGAGGATTTCTCCGTTCAGAAAGATTTCAGCGACGGTGTCAATTCCCTCGAACACGAGTTCCGCCCGTTCGCCTTCTTCCGGCGGCGGAGCGATGAAAACGGTCCGATAGGTCCAATCGACGAACTCATACGGGCGCAGGGCGACGGAATTGTTCCCGAAATATGGATCGGGAATGACTCCGCCGCGATGAAGATCCCCGATGACATTGCCGGGGACTTGTGCCGGAAGGACTGTCTCCTTCCCTGTGACGGGGTTCGTAAACGCAACTGTCCACGGACCGTTCAATTTCATTTTCATAATGGTGGGATTGTTCCTTGCTTGAATTGCATTCTGCCGTTGCCGGCCGGAGGAACCGGTCGGTAAAGCGGTTTTATTCTGTTCTCTTGACTGCGGTCAATTCGGCAGGCAGACTGTCGTGCTGTTGAGTTCGCGGATGCTGTCCATCTGAACATGTCCGTCCAGATAGAACACGCCCTGCCGGAGATTATGGTTCCAGCCGGGAGTGTAGTAGGTCAGATTGGTTGTGCTCCAGGTGAAGCAGTTGAAGGTAAAACAGGCGGCGGAACTCTGCGGGTCGGAAGCCAGCTGAACGGGCCGGCTCCCGCCGTCCGTGATCACCGGAATCGTGGAGGTCTGCTGAAGGCTGGTAATCCGCGGAACCGCCGACCGTATGACGCCGCTGGTGGAGGGCCGGATCGGATAATACGCCTGGGTGCCGGAATACACGCAGAGATGGTTGTTGATCGCATAATTGTTCATCAGATGATATTTTTTATAGCTGGAATAGGCACTGCTCCAGAATTGCGAATGAGGGTATTTCGAATTGGCCTGACAGTAATACATCTTGCTTTTGCTGGGGTCCGGAAGATACCCCGCGGCGAAAAGATACACCTGCCAGCCCTGTTTCTGTGTGTAGTTGTCAACCCACGAATAGTAGCCGCTGTAGTCCAGAACGATCTCCTTGTTGTCCATTCCGTAATTGAGCACCCCCATTCCGAGCTGTTTCTGATTGTTGAGGCACGCGGAGCCCTGTGCACTGAGCCGGGCCTTGTTCAGGGCGGGCAGAAGCATTCCCGCGAGTATCGCGATGATTGCGATCACGACAAGGAGCTCTATCAGAGTGAATTTCTTCCTGGTTTCAGAAAACATATGCGTCTTCTCCCTTCTTTTCAGTGTTCTTATGAAAATGATTTTTTCTGGATGGCCTCTGCATGAAAGCGGTTTCCCGGATCACCAGCGAAACCGGAAGCCGCACAATATGTATTTCATTTTCCGGATTCCTGATCCGGTCGATCAGGAGACGGGCGGCGCGCCTGCCGACATCCGGCATCCGGGAATCGATGGAGGTCATCATGGGATGTCCGAACGGAATGAATCCATACGCCTCCGAGTTGTCGTAACTGACGAAGAAAAAGTCCTTGCCGGGAACCAGCTTCAGATCGATGAATGTCCGCAGGACCGGCCAGGCGATGGTATCGGAAGTGCAGAAAATCAGATTGCCCGGAATCCGTTTCATCAGATCGAAGGCGATGTTGTATAATGTCCGGTCTGAAATGACCGATTTGCGGCCGGTCAGGATTTCCGTGATCTTCACCCCGGACGGAGAATGACGCGCGAATGCTTCCGTCAACGCATTTTTCCGTGCAATGCCGTTGGAGTAGTCGTCCGCAATGATGAACACCTCGGGAATTTTTTCTTCCAGGACATGCCGGACAATGGAATCCATCGCCGCCGTATGTTCCAGCACGATCTGGCTGACCGGAAAATCATGCACGAAATCCTGAAGATACGAAACTGTCTGGATTCCAGAAGAGACCACATCCTCCTGGATTTCGGCTACGGAAAAAAGATTGGCGATGATTCCGTCCAGCCCGTCGATGTATTTCTGGAAGCAGGACGGCCGTATGATATCGTCGGCTGAAATCCGGCTTACCCGGCACCCGTGCTCGAGAAAATATTTTTCGGCGGACTGGGGAATCAGGTCGAGCAGCGGCAGATCCAGATGGGTCGTATTGGGACGAAAACGGTCGATGATCCCGACGTGGAGATGTTTTTTCGCAGTGGGACTTTCCAGAACGAATGCCCCCTTCCCGGGAACGGCTTCGATCATTTTCTCCTGCGCCAGAATCCGGAACGCATGATTCGCCGTCACCGTCGAAGCCCCCGTTTCATGCGCCAGCTCACGGACGGACGGCACAACATCCCCCACGAGAAATTCTCCCGCGGCAATCCGTTTGCGGATGCTTTCCGCAATCTCTTTTGCGGTGATTCTGTCCTGCATGGTTCCTGCTCCGTTTCTTTCTTTTCCGATGTCTATTATAAGATTTCCGAGCTTTTTTTCAATTGGTGCCAAGGAAAAAACAAACAAAATCCAAAAAAGCGCCGGGAGCGGTGTATAAGATATATTATACACTTCTCCCGGATAATGGCAAATCACATTCAAAGTTTTTCCGGTAATGCGTGACTCCATATTGTCACGCATTCTTCATTGAACCATAAGAAATATCTTTCATAAAAAAACAGAAAAGCGGTTGAAAAACAATATGAAACAGTTTATAATAATATGAAACAGTTTCATAAAAAGGGCTGCCAGCTATGAATTCAAGAAAAGCGGACATCGGAACCATTGCTTTGAAATGCGGAGTATCCAGAGCCACCGTATCACGGGTTTTCACCGGAAAAGCGGCCGTGAGCGAACCGCTCCGGGAAAAGATCCTCCGGGCTGCCCGGACACTGAACTACTCTCCCCAGAAGACAGCGGTCCGGGAAACCATCGCATTGGTGGTCGATTCTCTGGAAAGCCTCGGAAAAGGGAACGGCTTTCATGAAATCCTTCTGGCGCAGCTGATCGCGGAAATCACCCGGTCCGGATTTCTGCTGAACATCGTGGAGGCGGAGGACACCGGCCGGATTCTGGACAGCTACACGAAAGCAGCGGTCATTCTTTTGAACGACGTGCAATATGCAAAATATCGGGATTCGTTCCGGGGGCTGAAAATGCCGCTGGTTTCGGTCGGAAATCTTCTGGAAGGCTGTCACGGCATTTTCCCGGATTATCACGCGGAAACAGTCTCCGGGGTGGAACACCTGATCGAGCGCGGACACCGGAAAATCACGATCGTTCTGGATTCACTTTCCAATCTGGCCGGAAAAGAGCGTCTGCGGGGATACCGGGAAACGATGAAAAAACATGGATTGCCGCCGATGTCGCCCTCGGTATTCCGCCCCCGTGAACAATCCTTGATCGAACTGCTGGCGCACATGATGAAGGATGAACCGACCGCAACGGTCCTCTGCGGGGAATCCCTGCCGAACGAAGCCGTGTACGCGTTTCAGCTTCTGCATCTTCGAATTCCGGACGATCTTTCCGTCATTTCCTTCGAAAAGAAGGACTGTTCGAGATGGTTCTGTCCTCCGCACACGACCATCGATCAGGATGTCTCGCAAATGGCGGCGGGGACCATGTCGATCCTGCATCAGGTCATTGACCGGCGTCCCGGAAAACTTCTCCAGAAACTTCTCCCCTGCCATCTGGTTGTCCGGGATTCAGTCAGAATACTGGACAACTCAAGCATATAAAAAGAGGAACTGTCATGAAAATCGATCTGAACGGCGAGTGGCGTCTTTGTCTGAAAAATCCGGAAACCATGAATTTTCCGGAAGCCGGAATCAAAGCGGAAGTTCCGGGCGATATTCACCGGGACCTGCTGAATGCCGGGCTTCTGCCCGATCCTTACTACGGTCTGAATACCTTCGAAGCGGAGAAATGGGAGAGGAAAGAATGGGTGTTCATGAAGAACTTTTCCTTTGTCCTTCCTGCTCATCCTTTCAAGGCGCGGCTGATCTGCAAAGGGCTGGACTATCAGGCCTCGCTCATCCTGAACGGAACCCTGGTCGGAACGGCTCAGAATGCACTCATCGAGCACGAATTTGATGTCTCCGAAGCCTTGAGAAATGGAGATAACACGCTGACAATCGTGCTTAACGACGGACTGTCTCTCACCGATGGAAAGGAGCTGAAGCAATATGCCGCACGGGAAGAGGCCATGCGGCGTCTCTGGCTTCGAAAGCCCCAGTTCACTTTCGGCTGGGATTGGGCGCCCCGTCTTATCACATGCGGAATCTGGAGGGGGATCGAACTGGAAACATCGGAAACAGGATTTCTGCGGAACGATTTTTTCCGTTCGGATTACGCCACCGGTCAGAAATCGGCCCGGATTTTCGGCTCCGTTGACTTTGAGGCAAACACCCCCGCGGAACCTCCCGCGGAACATTCCGCCATTCTGAACGTTTTTCTGGATGGAAAAGTTATTGAAAAACGGAAGATTTCCTTCCGGAACGGGCCAAACCAGTTTTCTTTCGAGCTCAAAAATCCGAAGTTGTGGTATCCGGCCGGGTATGGTGCTCAACCGCTGTATGATTTCGTTCTTGCGCCCGAAGAATCCGGTATCGCTCCGCTTTCCGGACATTTCGCCGTCCGGGATTTGAGACTGGATGAAAGTCCCGTTCCGGAAGGCGGCTCCCTCTACTCCTTTCTTTTCAACGGGAAACGGGCTTTTCTCACCGGCGGAAACTGGGTCCCGGCGGATTCCATGATCGGAAGCGGAGACTTCGAAAAGGTCCGGTTTTTGCTGGAGGACTTGATCCGGGGCAACGGCAACGCATTGCGAGTATGGGGCGGCGGCGTGTATGAAAGCGAGTCCTTTTACGATCTCTGCGACCGGCTGGGGATCGTTATTTTTCAGGACTTCATGTATGCCTGTTCCCTGTATCCGGACGACGATTCCGCTTTTCTGGACAACGCTGTCCGTGAGGCGGAAAAAGCCGTGCTCCGGTTGCGGAGGCACCCCTGCATCATTCAATGGTTCGGCAACAATGAGATTTATGACGGATACGAGGAGGTCTGGCACATACAGACGGACCGCCTTTATGGAGAAAAACTCTTCGACAGCCTCCTTCCGGACCTTCTGGAACGGCTTGCGCCGGGAAGCATTTACCGTCATTGCAGCCCGGACGGAGGGGCGTTCCACCGCAGCGACCAGGCCGGAGACAGTCACACGCTTACTTCCGAGCTGACCCGCGAGGAACGTCTGGATTTCCGCCGCAAACTGCTTCCGGTCGGGCGCATGATGATGGAATATTATGAATGGACCTCGCCCCCGGAGATGAAAACTCTGCTGGGATATCTTCCCGAGGGAGAGCGTTCTCTTCTCTCCGGGACTTACCGCCATCACGCAAACGGAGTCTTCGTGAAACGGGAGCTGGAACCCTTCAAGGCGTTCCTTGCCGGCGATCCCGATTCCATGCCGCTGGAATACGCGGTCAAGCTCATGCAGGACCTTCAGGCCGAACATCTGGGAGCCATGACCCGGGTATATCTGCGGAACCTCAATATCTGCTCCGGCGCCCTTTACTGGATGTATAATGACTGCTGGCCCACGTCCAGCTGGACCGCACACGATTATTACGCCCGGCGGAAACCGCTTTTCTACCACATGAAAAGGGCGTTTGCTCCGGTGATGGTCTCCCTGCGTGAAACGGACGGCGGCATGGAATTTTTCGTCACGAACCGGACCGCAAAAACGTTCCGCGGGAAGCTCTGTTTCGGGCGTTACCGTTTCCTCAACGGCGAAACGGCGGCCGAATACGAAAAAGAGGTCTTCGTCAAAGCCATGTCAACCATCCGGGCGGGATTTTTTTATACCACCATGGGGTGGCCGTGGGAAACCATCCGCAGTTTTGCATATGCCCGGCTGGAAGACGGAGAGGGAGTCCCAGTCGGAAACGTCCGGCACTGGTTCACCTCGATCAAGGGGATGACATTGAAAGAGTTTTCTTTCCCCGCGGAGTATTGGGAATATGACACCATGGCTGTCCCGGAAGTCCGGATTCAACCGCTGGACCGGCTTCATCTGAATGTGAGTTCGGACATCCCCGCTTTCGGGGTCCGCCTGAATACGGACGAATTTCTGCCGGACGACAACTGTTTCGATCTTCTGCCTTCGGAAAAGAAGACAATAACCCTTGTCCATCCGCTGCCGGATGACTGGACTCCGGAAGTCCAAACGCAGAACCGGATCATTGTTTTCCTGCGCGGAAAAAAATAACAAGGCAAGGTCGATTGACGGTAATTATTTGAAGTTGGTGCAAAATCTTAACGCGGCCATTTGCGATCCGTTTTACACCAATCATGTGCCTATTTACCGATAAGCAGCGCGACGCATTGGGAGGCCCGGCGCAGATTATCGGACAGATTCCGGCACCCTTTGTCCGTATCCGGAGCCAGTTTTTCCAGCGGAACAGCATAAAAACGGTCTTCGATTTTCTTGAGTTCCACGCCGAGTACGTCCGATTTCCGCCACGGCGTTTTGTCTCCGGATTCCAGCTTTTCCGCGATCCAGCCGCGCCAAGCCTCGAACTCGGGCAGATAACATGCCCGGAAAAGTTCATAGACCCAGGACCGGCAATAGAAATTTTCCGCATTGCCCTTGAGCGTGTTTTCGAACTCCGGATTGACCGGCCCCGATTTCTTCAGTTCACAGAGAGAACGCCAAAGGGAAAAATCTTCATGTGCCTCCAGAATGTCCGCTTCCGCGGACAGCATTTTTCCGATGGCGTCAAGCCGTTTCAATATGAGTTCCTTTCCGGCCTTGCCGAACCGCCACGCTTCAAGCCGGAGCGTAAGGTCGCCCAGTGCATAGTTGGCTGCCCGCCCGATGGCGGTCCGGGCCAGATCAACCGTATCCCGGAAAAGAAAAGCGTCCGTCCCCCTATCGATTGCCGCCAGATGGTTCAAAGCATCTACGGCCCGGCGCAGGTGTTTTTTGAGTTCAGCACTTAGAAAACGGTTCCGTTCCAGAGATTCCGGCGTCAGATCGCAAAGGTACTTCGGCGCATGAGCAATCGTGAACGCGTAGTCCGGGTAGACTTCACAATTCCGCTGACGATTCCAGCGCCAGCATCCGCACCGGATCAGCGGAAGCATTTCATTCCAGATCCGTTTCATGGATTCCCGCTGACGTGAATAGCGTCTGCGGCAGAACTCCCCGATGAATTCACGGATATTCCGATGGACGCCGTCCCATGCGTTCGCCGTGAAATATTCCAGCATCAGGGGATCGGCATGGGAATTCTCCGGCCAGAAGATCATCCCTTTGCACATGGGATCGGCAAAAGCTTTTGCGAAACGCCGCTCAATGACGCCATAGTTTCCGCGAATCTCCGTGCTGGCGGCGAACGCATGAAAAATGCCGAACACGTAGGGAAAATTCCCGATGACATTCCAGTTCGTGAAGTTGTAAACGTTGTCATACGTGTCTGAAATGTAATCCCAGAGAACCGTGTTTTCCGGATCGAGCCGGGCAATCAGTTCCCGCACCTCGTTATTCGTCCAGGCGACAAAATCCCAGGAGGCGATCAGAAGAGGCGCGTTCGGATACTTCGAGTGGACTTCTCTTTCGATGCCTTCACAGGCGTGCATCTTCAACATCTGATTTTTCCGGCGGTCCCGGAAACACCCCCGTTCGGCCAACCCGATGGTATGGAATATCTCCGGCGAACCATAGTGCCGGATATGGGCTTCCGTCAGTTTGAAATAGTTTTCCATGTTCCGGCGGATGCGAAAGTCCCAGATACTGCCGCTCTCTTCCCCGTAATCCGCGGACCACTGCGGCAGGAATTCCGGCTGGACGGCTTCCAGAAAATCCGATGGAGTCCGGCTGTACCAATGGGTCATGGTTCCGCAGTCTTCCGGATGCATCAGGTCCCGCGACCGGGCGTATTCCAGGATTTTTTTCCGCAGTTCGCCCCGGTATTCCAGCGAGCGGAACTGTCTCCGGTCGTCATAGGAACGCGAATGGGTTTCGGATTCGTTCGCAGACGGATATTTCACGATTTCCGGGAACGCCTTCTGAAACAGATCGTCCTGTCCGATCCTGAGCATGAAAAGATTCAGCCGTTTTTTCAGGAGCCAGTCGATCTCCTTGCGCCAGTCGTCAAAGTCCCAGTGCTCGGCCTGAAACCGCTTCAGTCCCCGATGGGCGAAATAACGGATGGCCCGGTATTGGAAACGCGGACTTTCCGCCAAATCAAGCCCGCCGATGTTGAGGCTGTTCCGCGCTGGAATCCGGTCGCCGTCCCAGAAGTAGCGGACATGCGCACGGACTTCAAAAAAGCGATAGACGGCATAGAGAAGTGAGCGCGGACGTCCTCCCGCAAGAAAAAGATATTCCCGGCCGTTCCGTTCAATGGAGAGGAGATGATAGTCGTCGCTTCCGCAGCGGATGCGGAATCCATCGAAAAGCCCCTCCATGATTTTCTCATGCACGAAGTGATTCACGGCATCCGAACCGACCACAACGACTCTGGAATCTTCCGGGGAAAGACACAGCGTCCGTTCCGGGAACTCCCCGGTAACTTCGCGCCAGAGTCCGGCAAAGGTGTCCGCGGCAATTTTGAAAATGCCGCTGTTTTCAGGAACCAGCAGTTTCAGCATGGGATCATTTCTCCGCCGTCAGAATCATCAATCCGTTCGGTTCCAGTTTCAGTTCATCCGCAAGCCGATGCGCCGTTCCGTCCGCAAGGTCGCGGAAAATGGTTCCGGAAGGACTTTCCATCCCGTGAATACGGCAGACGGAAGTTTCTTCGCTGAAGTTGAAAAGCAGGATGCATTCCGTCTCCCGGTATTCACGAAAAAGCGCAAGCACGCGCGGATGCCCGGAAGCGATTTTCAGATAGTCGCAGGAACCGAGCGTAAAAACAGGATTGTCCCTCCGGATTGCAAGCATCTTCCGGAAGAATTCCTCATCGCCTTTTTCCGTGCCGGTATATCCGAGGAACGCGCCGTCGACAAACATGCAGAACGCGCTCAGAAGACGTGCTTCTGCCTGTCCGAATTTGTCGCGTGCGAAGGCGGAAGCGGCCTCGTTCCACCAGGAGTCGTGGCTGTCGACATGATGCTGGAGAACAATGTCGGGACGGGGCAGGACACGCCGCCGAAGGTCGAACCAGCGGGCCATTTCAGAAGCATCGATGGTGCCTTGGTAAATGGGGAGTTTCTGTCCAGGAACGGGACGCCACAGGAGCCAGCTTTCCTCATAGGTGTAAGTCACGTCCATAAAGGCGCGCCATTCGGCGTGTTCGTGTTCGGTATACCAGAGCAGACCGGGCTTGAAACGGAGGAGTTCGGCTTTGGCGTCGCGCAAAAGCTTCACGTTCCGCGAAAAAGAGGCGCCGGGGAAAAGCGGATATCCCTTGCGCCAGTTCGGTTCGCATCCCCAGTAGGGAGCGTCGAAACGGAAGCCGTCGCATCCATATTCGGAAACGCATTGTTTCAGGTGATCCGTAAACAGTTTCGAGAGTTCCGGCGAATCGAAATCGAGACTCCATGTGTGGATGAATGAGATGTCGCCATTCTCATCGTAACGGAACCAGTCCGGATGTCCCCCGCGGTATGGGTTGACCTCTTCCGACTCGAGCCCGGCGGCAAAGAAACGGTTGCGGCCCCGGTAGCGCTCGATTCCTTTGCGGCTGGACCCGGCGTCGGCCACACCATGCAGCACGATATCAAAGAGAAAAAGGAAACCGAGCTTGTGCGCCTCCCGTATGAATTCTTTGAGCTCTTCGTCGGATTCCCCTCCGTAGGTGCCGTGAAAATCATCGTATTGTGTCACGGTATACCATGGAAACGGCATTTTCGGCATGAGTTGAATCGTGTTGAATCCGAGGGACCGGATGCGCGGGAGGTCGTTCCGGAGATCCGCGAGCATCGGATAGGGACAGTATGAGAAGTCAGGATCGAAAAGAATCGCTCCGACATGGGCTTCGAAGAGGACCGCGTCGCGGGCGATGGGCGAACGGGGCGCACTGTCGGTCAGTCCCTTGTCGCGGTAATGTTCGCAAAAGGCATCGACGGCATTGTTCAGCGGACCGTCGGTGAACAGAATATAATCCGAGCCGAAGAGGATCGACTGACCTCCTGCCAAGTCACCGGCACAGCGATGCTCCTGCGAAATAAAGACCCGCCCATCCTTTTGGGAACATCGGTTCAGATTCATGAAATCGGTGTCGGTCGCCCAGACCGCCGCACAGCAGGTGTCGTCTTCATTCCGGGCGAACGCTCCGAATTTGCAGTACGTAAGCGGAGGCATCTTTTCCGGCGTGGAATCCGGAACGGAAATTGCGCCGGGAAGACTGATCAGCGGTTTTTCAAAGGTCAGTTCCGGCAGCAGGAATGTCAAGGAACGAAGCCGTTTCTCCGTATTTTTCCTGTTGGTGATTTTCCAGTCGAGCTTGACATACGGCCGCCGGACTTTGAACTCGAGCATCTGTTCAATTCGCCAGTCGGAATCCTCGCAGACTACATTGAATTCGACGCCGGAGGGAAGCCGTGTAGAGGACCAGCCATAAAACATGGTTGAATCGCCCGATTCATCCATGTTTTCGGGTTCGAGCGAGTAGAAACGTTCGAACTTCGGCGGATACGAATCGAGCTTGCCGCCGGAAGCGATTTTCAAGCTCTGAAAGAATTCTTCCGGATTTCCGAAAACCGGTTTCCCGGCCGAATCCGCGACAGCGGAAAGCTGACCGTTCCGTTTGGAAAAAAACAGCGTCAGGAATTCATTTCCGAACTGGAGACTGTTTTCATTCTCTCCGGCAAAAATTCCACCGGGAAAAACTTCGTTCATAATTTACATCCTATCTCATTAAATTGAGGGTTCCGAAAGTCATCGTCTGGTGATGATTGGCGCCGCCCCAGGAACTGTATTCCCGCTTGGAATTACCGTCAGTTCCATGTTTGTGATATTCCCGGAGGATTGTCCCGCGCAAAAGATTTCCTCCGGCGCCGTCGGCATGAATCGTCGACAGCGGAATCTTAACCAGCACTTCCCAGCGGTCGTCGAATGTACGGACCTCATGTTCCCATGGACCGTTCCAGGAAGAGTCCATTCCCTTGAGCTCTGAAGAAACGTTATGCGGATCGATGGAAAAAAGGTAATAGGTTCCCGGATTGGCTGGATCGCAAAGAAAGATTTCCACATGGTCGCTTTCCGGAATGAAGTCGTTTTTCTTTCCGGGGGGAGGCGTTTTGCAGTTCAGCTTTTTCATGTCGGGATCGTAGAATTTCAAGTTCATATAGAGATTTTTCGAGTCGTGAAAAAGCAATGCTTCCGAACGGTGAACGGAGGGGACTTTCCCCTGTGTGTAAGCTTTTTTGAAGTCATCGATCTTCGCCGCTCCGTTCCAGATTTCATGATCGAACCCGACTTTTCCTTCCGGACGCAGCAGAAGAACGGAAAGAGCCGGGGTTTTGACCTCCGACGCTGCTTTGCAATAAAACTCGAAACGGTCGGAAAGCCGTTTGACAAGCTCCGCCGAAACCGGATGCTTCACCGCTTTCCCGGCGGCGGTGAGATATCCGCGCAGTTCCTGTTCAATTCCGGGCTCCTGAATGATGTATTTCGTGAGTTCGACCGGATTGTCGCCGCAAGTGGAGGCGCGCGGACTCTTGAACCATTCGCGACGGATGGTACCGTAGAACTTTTCAATCATGGGAGCAGCTTCGCGGAAGGTTCTCCGGATATAATATTTGCGGAGCTGTTCCACATCCTGCCCGGGGTTCCAGAGCAGACGCGTCAGCACCCAGAACTCCATGGCGGAGTAATCCCATATTTTCGAGGCGCCGCCCGGAGTGTCCCGGTCGCCGCCGTGTTTGTATTCCGAACCCATTCCCAGCAGATACCGGTACATTTCCGGGAAGTCCCGTGAGCGGACTTCGGCCAGCGGACGCGGAAATTCCAATCCCAGTCCATAGTACTCATAGCAATCGATTTTCGGGGAAACCTTCCGCCACTCCCGGAGAGAGTTCAGCCACACCCTGTTTTCAGGTGCGTAAATCGGCCGTTTGTCATTGGCGCGCACGTAAGGCGCAAAGGTCGGGCGGATCATCGGATCGACCGCGCATTTCGGAGGTGTGGCGGTTGAAAAATACGCAAGGGTCTTGATGAATACATTCGGAAACTCTTTTTTCGTGGCCGCGACAACGTCATTCAGGAAGAGAAAATACTGCGTGGAACGGAAGGCCGGGTCATCCTTCGTGACGACGGTTCCGTTCGGAAGCCGGATGGGGGCCAGACATTTTTCGCATTCACATGCTTCCCATGTATCGTCCATATCGATGTGCATGCCATTGGTGTTTTCGGGTGCCCTTCGGAGAAATTCGAGCGCATTTTCAATGAAGACCTTCTTCATTTCCTGGTTGGAGAAGCAGTACTGCCGCCACGGACGCCGTTCGCCGTTCACGAGAGAATAATATTCGGGATGGTCCTTGAAATATTTTTTCGAACGTACAAAATGTCCGATATTATGTCCGAAAAGATGCAGAACTTCGTATGTTCCGTATTCAATCTTTCTGGCGTTCATCCAGGAAATGTCTCCGCCGCCTCCGCCGTAGAATCCATTGCATTTGTTGCGGGCCATCCATTCCAGATCGGCGTATCCGTTCCACCCGCGTGAAACCGAGGCAGGCTGTTCAACGACCCGGTCGCCCCAGATGAAATCCAGATCCTTCCTCGGGGTGAACACCGTTCCGAATTGCGAATGGGGCCGCGCCCAGATGATATCCGTGTTGTTTTCCAGCAGGGCGAAAACACCGTTCAGCACTCCCTTGCTGTTGAAGCCGTAGACATACAGTTTATCGCCGTCGCGCTCGATCACATAGCCGTCCGAGCCGGAGAGCCGTTTCAATACAGCATCGTCCGCATGGAGACTCTTGCCGAGAACAATCCGGTTGCGGGGACCTTTCTTCCCGAGGGCGCCGCCCCAGAGACGGACAATCGGAAGGCGGACCCCGGTCATTTGTTCAACAGCCTTCTGCAGTTCCGCGGCGGCGGTCTCTTCCACAGGCAGACTTGTCGTGTCGGAGACCACAATTTCAGCCGCCGGACGCCCATCCTTCACAACCGTGAACGGGGTTGAAAAACGGTTCATCCCGGGAGGAAGCAGACACGCCGAACTGTCTGAATAATCGGGGCTGTATTTTTGAATATAATCATTCCATTCCTTCATTTTTCCATCATAGGAAAATGGCGGTTCCGCCGCAACCGCAATGACGGATACCATTACGAGAAGCCAGAATCTCTTTTTCATCGGGCCGCCTCTTTTCCTGCTTTTGCCCGGACGGCTTTTTTCTTTTCCGCAGCGGCTTTCGCCTTGGCGACATTATCCTCGAAAACAGCCTTCAGACGCCGGACCAGTTCCGCAGAAACCGGATGCTTCACCGCGGCTTCGGCTTCTGCAAGATATCCACGCATAGCCTCTTCCCGGCCGGGAACGTCCAAAACATATCCTTCCGTGGAACCGGGTCCGCTGGCGCCGAGAGTCGAACGGTTCGGCTTCTGGAGCCAGTCGGCCCGGAACGCCCCGTAAAATTTCTCAATGGCGGGTGCGGCTTCCCGGAAGGTGCGGCGGATGAAATATTTCCGGAGCTGTTCGACGTCCTGGTCCGGATTCCAGTAAAGGCGGGTCTGGACCCATAGTTCAATGGCGGAATAGTCCCATATCTGAACCGGGCATCCTTTCCGGTCACAGTCTCCATTCTGCCTGTATTCGGAAGACACGCCGCGTGTGAGTTTGTTGAAGACGCGGAAGTCCCACGCGTTGACCTCGGAAAGCGGGCGCGGAAAATCAAGTCCGAGCCCGTGGTAGTTATAAACGTCAATATTTTTCGCTTTCTTTGCCCACCCCTCGAGATACCCGAGATACCGCCGGTTTTCGGGCGCAAAAATGGGCGTCTTGTCATTCGGTCTCGGATACAGTGCGAACTCGGGACGGATATTCGGATCGACTTCGCACCGGGGCGGAATCAGGGTCCAGAAATAGGCCAGCGTTTTGATTTGCATCTTCGGGAATTCCCGGTTGACAGCCTTCACCACATCGTTCAGAAACAGAAAATACTGCGTGGAACGGTAATCGGGATCGTCCATCGTAACGGTCTGTCCGTCCGGAAGCTGAATGGGCGCCGTGCAATTTTCGCAGAGGCACATTTCCAACGTATCGTCCATGTCAACCGTGAGAACCTGTGTTTCTTTCGGCGCCTTGCGAAGAATCTCCAGTGCATTCTCAATGAATACTTTTTTCAGTTCCGGATTACTCAGGCAATACTGCCGCCAGGCGCGGCGCATCCGCGTGACTTTTTTGGTCTTCGGATCTTTGAAATCGATCAGGGAGTAGTATTCCGGGTGATCGCTAAAATACTTTTTGTTGTAAACGAAATGGCCGATATTGTGTCCGAAAAGATGTCTGATCACATGCCAGCC
Source organism: uncultured Victivallales bacterium (assembly GCA_964462755.1). Classification (GTDB taxonomy): domain Bacteria; phylum Verrucomicrobiota; class Lentisphaeria; order Victivallales; family UBA1829; genus SIG94. The sequence continues at coordinate 15,312 of CAYWZD010000011.1, forward strand.
GTACTTCATTTTTTCAGGATTCATCCATGAAATGTCGCCTCCCCCGCCGCCGTTGAAAATATTGCAACGGTTGCGGGCCATCCATTCCATATCGGCAAAACCGTTCCAGCCGCGATCCGGACTCCCCGGATTGTCAAGGACATTGTCGCCCCATACCACACTGAAATCAGGAGATTTCGTGTAGATGGCGCCGATTTCCTTGTGCGGGCGCGCCCAAATGATGTCGGAATTGTTTTCAAGGAGAGCAAACGCGGCATTCATGGCGCCTTTCGGTTCGGCGCCGAAGAGTTGGACCCTGCCGTCTTTGACCCGGATTGCATAGCCGTCGCGTCCGTCAAGCTTTTGAAAGGCATCCGCAAAACCGCCTCCGAAAGCGTCCCTGCCCGCGGCAAGCTGGATCAAACCGTCGTCGATCCTGTCCGTAACCGGCACATTGACTCCGGTCAGCGCCTCGATCCACTTCTGCAATTCCATCGCGGCGGTTTTCGTCACAACGCCGTCCTGCAGACGATAGGAAATAGAACCGAGAGCCTTGCCGTTCCTGACAATCTCAACAGGGCGGGCAAGACGGTTCGTTTCAGGCGGAAGAAGATATTTCGAACTGTCGAAATAGTCCGGCTTGTAATTTTTGATGTAGTCGCGGAACTTCCTGTATTCCGCCGAATGCTTGTTCTCCGCGACAACGAAACGCATATCGGCTAAAGTGACCTTGGCCGGATGTTTCAGTTGCCTGAGGTCGAAGCGGAAACGGAGCTGTCCGCAGAGTCCGGAAGGAATCCGTGACAACACGGAGGCCATGTCGCAGCTTGCGGAATAGAAAAGACCGTTTTTCAGGGCAAGCCGGTCCACTAGAGACTCATTTTCCCAGAAAATCGTGGAAGACTTCACAAACGGACGGCTGAAGGCCCCTTTCCAATCCTGCGCCACAAGTCCGAAAGATCCGTTCACCGGTTCTTCGGAATCCATCCGGACGGCAAACTCGAAGTCGGTCCAGCCATTGATGTCGAATGGCGGCCGAAAGAGATAACGGACTTCCGCACTGATTCCGTTTCCCGGCAGCAGGGTGATTTCCAGCGCCTTGACTTTTTTTCCGGAAACTTCGGTTTCCGTTTCCTTCAGTGTGAAATTCTTTTCCTTGCCTCCATTCCCCCATGCGGAGGGGGATGGAGGCAAGGGATGCTCCCGAAGAATTTTGAATTCATCGGCGGCGATGGATACTGAAACGGCAAGAGTCAGAAGCAGCGCGAAAATTTCCTTTTTGGCAGTCATACGTATCCTTTCATTGAAAAACATAGCAAAATCAGAAGAGTTCCGTCGTATATCCGACTTTGATTCCTCTTTTCACGTCCGGAATCACGACCTTGTTTTGCGCTTCGTTGCCGGCGTCCTTCCGGCATGCCTTCACGTGTCCGTCGAGAAAAACCATGTTGGCCGCCTGATTATGTCGCATTGCGAGGAACGGATTGTTGCCCGTGTAGGTATACACATCTCCCAGATGGTTGGAGTTTGTATAATGCTCCGCCTGGTTGTGATAAAAACTTTCCGCCGCAAGAAACGTGTAAGACGGCGCCTTATGATAATAGAGACGGTATTCGGGGTTATCCGGGAACGAGGTCGCGGAACTGCCCGCCGTGGGGCAGATCGTGGCATTGGCCGCATAGTCGTAAAAACTGTGCGCCGAAAAGGTCGAATACCAGAGAGGAATTTTATCGGTCGGACACTGAAGCCATTTCGTCGCTTGAACCACTTTATTGTAGGTGGCATAGCCAAAACTGTATTTTGTCGGATTGGCCTGAAGGTAAAGCAGCCATTGAAAACGATAGCTTCCGATCGGCTGGAATTTTGCTGGGATGTTGAAGTCCTTGTAATCCGCCGAATACAGCGCGGACAAAGTTCCAATCTGCTTCATGTTGCCAACACACGCAATTCCCTGCGCGGTCTGTTTTGCCCTGTTCAGCGAAGGCAGCAGCAATCCGGCGAGAATGGCAATGATTGCAACAACAACGAGAAGTTCTATCAGCGTGAATCTCTTTCTTTTCGGAACCAGCCTTTCAAACCTGCGTGTCGGTTTCATTTTTTCACTCCTCATTCATGAATTTTTATATTTGGGATTTGAACTGTCTTTTCTATATTCGGCAATGAAATTTTCATGGGCTTTTTTCGGAGTCGTGACATAAGCATGCAGACGCAGACTGGCCGGTCTCTGCCCGGATTTCAAAAGAGAGAGCATCATTTCCACAGCGGCCGGAACAATGTTTTTTTCAAATTCGGCAACGATCGCATCGGGAAGGAGCAGAAGAGGACGGACCATGTCACGGGATTCCACAACCGCCGCGATTTTAAGTTTTCTTGGATAGTCGGTGTGCCAGAGGGCGGCAAGAAGCGCATCGAGTTCGCCGCATTCGACAATCAGGCCGTCCAGATCCGGATTCTTTGCCAGAAACCCCGAAATATCGTTCGCAATGTGCGTCTGGGAACTCCAGACAACACTTTCCGGAGGTACACGGCGTCCGGCACGCTTTGCCGCCGCCCGAAACCCGACGTACATCCATTTTGCCGGAACATAAGTATCGCCGCCATTGATGAACCCGATCTTATCGCATCCCCGGTGCAGAAGTTCATCATAGAGCAGTTCCGTGGCCTCCGCAAAGTCAAACGTGACGGTCGGAAGTTTTTCGGAATAGGGATTGTCGCCGATCACCACCAGGGGACGGCCAAGACTTTGAAGCACGGCAAGCCATTCGTCATCGAGCCATCCGAAAACGAAAATTCCCGCACAGGATGCGGCAATTTTCGCAAGTTCGAGATCCGGCCGCATGGCATTCCGGTAAATCACATTGAAGTGCTGTTCCTTCATGGCGTTTTCCACTTGCGGACGAACTCCGTCCGCCGAAAAACGTTCCCCGTATTCTTCTTTGTAGATGCGGATATACAGAATGGTTCCGAGCACAGGAATCTTCCGGATGGGACGATTGAGGAATGTTCCCTGCCGCGGTACACGACGAATGATTTTTTCCTGTTCAAGTTCATTCATGGCACGGCGAAGGGTAATGAGGCTGAGCTCGAAACGTTCAACCAGTTCCCGTTCGGGCGGTATGCGGTCGCCGATCTGAAGATTTTTTTCCGTAATCAGCTGGAAGATTCCAACCTTCGCCTGATTGTACTTCAAGATATCGCTCATATTTTCTTCTCCACGGAATGTTCGCCCGCAATTCATTTAAAAGGAATATTCAAACTGCTCTTATCCATAATAGCAGAATTTATATTTTCTCTGCTTTTATCGATAATAGCAGGATGTCATTAATTATAGATCATTAATTTTCATTGTCAAGGGCTGAATCCAAGAAAAAAAAAATTTTTTGAAGATTCCAACAATACCGGCAGTCATGTTGAAAAGAAAAAACGTAATTTCATCCCATTTTCATGAAAACAGTCATTTTCACATTTCCTCGCACAAAAAACTCACATCGGTATGCTCTTTCCTGAAAAGATTACCTGAAATAATATTGACAATCCCGCGAGGACATGTTATTTGTAATCAAACGGGAGGGGTCACAAAGAGATATATTTTCGACTCTCTTCAGAATAATAGTAGAGGAAACTATATCTTCGAGGTGGCAATGAAAACCAATACGACAGGATACATTCTTTCAGCAGGATTTGCCGCTTTGGCATTGTTTTTCTTGTCAGGCTGTTCATCGTCGCCACAGGAAAACAGCGGACAAACGGAAGGTCCTTATGGAATCATTCGTCCCATTCAAAAAACGAATATGTTTGATATTCCTTCCGAGAGTGTTCTTGATATCAAAATATTCATTTACGCACAAATTGTTCAGGATGACATAGACTATGGTCCCATTGATTATAGAAAGAAAGAATATCGTCTGATTCGCGAAGCGGATTTTGACACCATAGCGAAAGAATTGAGTATACGGTTTCCCGGCATAAGGCTTGTTCATGGGCAAAGGGCTATTCTCAGCGATGACATCGATCATCCAAACGCACCTCAATCTGAAGTGACAGACGGTTTAGACTATTCACATTCCTACATCTACAAAAACAATGTCGTCATGTGGCAGATACAGTATGTGAGAATGGCTGAGAATGGCCGTGAAATCGAAGTTTATGTGACTCGCTACCGTTCGGGGATGGATGCGTCCGGCACAATATATCTGTTTGAAAAAAGAGGAAAAATGTGGTATTTCAAAAAATATAAATGCAACTGGTATTCGTTTTCCGGGATCATCGGCTCCGGCAGCACGTGAAATCGTTTTTCAGGCATATTTTTATGCAAACGGTAAAATGGGTTGATTTCTCATTGAACGGAGATTTGAAAATATGATTGAATCGGAACTGAAGGCGTCTTGTATAATTCAAGAGTTGGAAAAAATTTCTTCAGACTTGGAACGGCTGTCGCATTTTCTGATAAGCGAGGATAAGAATCTTTCTGAAATTCTATATAAGGTTTTATCCTTCATCCTGTTGAACTTGGAGAATCCCATTTTTGAAGACTATCCATCTCTCCGTCCCGGTGTTATGGCAGGCGAAAAGTATAAAGAGCACACATTCAAATTGAATGATCCTCTTTCGGAGTTGAATCGTAGAAACCAAATTGAATCAAGAATGAAAGCGGCATTCGTTGTAAAAGAATTGGAGAGAATTTCTTCTGACATGGAACAACTGGAACGGCGCATGATAAATGAAGATAAAAAATCCGCTGAACTTTTATGTAAGATTTTATCTGTTTTCTTATTTGACATAGAAGGGCCAATCATCAGGGATCACCCTTCTCTCCGTCCTGCGGTCATGCTTGGAAAAAAGCATAAGAACAGCACTTACAAAGTCATAAAATACGATAAGAATTCCGGCTCAAGCAGCACTGTGAAGTCGGGAATTCCGCCTGCGGATTCAGCAAGGGTTCTGACTGAAATCGAGACAGAATCTTCCCGCGATGAAAATACATTTTTCGGTCTGGCGCTTGAGGGATACTGAAAGAAAAGAGAATTCTCCGGAAAAAAACAGCCTCTGGGAATATGCGGCATGAAACAACTTATGCTGTAATCCCATTTCTCCCCCGATAAATTTTCGATTTTTTTCTGATTTTATTCCATTTCCCCATTGACATTATTATTTATATGGCTATAATATGGTAAGTAACACTATTTAACCACATTAAAGGGCATGATCATTATGGTGACGACAATGGAAACGGATACGATTCGCGAAAAAATGAATCTGGCATGGGAAATGGGCTGGAAACATTTCTTCCGTCCGGAAACCAATCTGTTCTACGATTGGCTTTCCAGCTATGAAACAGGGCATGAACTGGACCATCTGCCGACATCTGAAGAGGTGCGGCGGCAGTATCCGAACCCCTGCGGCTGGGGAACCGGCATGGAAGACAGCATGATCACGGCCGGCGCGGTGCTGTCGATGATCTGCGACCGCCATGCCGTGACCCAAGAAGAGTTTCTGCGTGACAAGGCGGCGGCTGTCTTCAACGGCATGGTGTCCTGTGCGGAAATCCACGGCACACCCGGTTTCATCGCACGCAGTATCTGTCTCGAAGACCGGAAATCGGTGTATATCAACAGTTCGCGCGACCAGTACACCCATTATGTCCACGGGTTCTGGAAGTTCTATTTCTCGCCGCTGTGCGATGAGGCGCAGAAACGAAAAATCCGCACGATTCTGGTCGATATCGCGCGCTATATGGAACGCTGCGTAACCCCCGAAAACGACTATACGTTCTTCCGTCAGGACGGAATCCCATGCCCTGCGACGGTCTGCAAAATGTGGAATGTGGACGCTCATGAAGCGGCCCGTCTGCCGATGATTTACGCCGCGGCATGGAAGATCAGCGGCGACTCTCACTGGCGTGCGCAATATCTCCGGTATGCACGTGAGGCGGCGGAACAATCCACCCGGCTCCGATGTCATCCGTATGTGGCCTATGCGCTGCTCCAGATGCAGTGTTCGCTGGAACTGCTGATTGAGGCCGATGATGAGAATCCGGAGATTGTCCGGAACTACCGTGCGGCGATGAACCGGGCGGCCGAACTTGTGAGTTACAATGAGCTCAAATCGATGCAGGACTTCGAAACTTGCGACCTGACGATGCTCTGTTCCGACTGGAGAAATCGCCCTTTCAACAAGATTGCCGGAGTCTACGATTCCGCCATATGGGGCGATTACCTGACGGTGCTGATGTGTCAGCGGGAAGGCGGAGAAGCGGCGCTGGTGCAGATGATGACGCCCGGATACCGATTGTCGAAACTCCAGTTGGAAATCCTGAAAAAAATGATTCTCATGCCCGATTATCGCAAATTTTCCAGTTACGGCATCCATTATTTGCAGGCCGCCTACTGGAAAGCATGCCGATTGCAGTATAAATTCATAGCAAAAGAAAAGAGGTCCGCATGAAACACGTCCACTCCGCCCCCGGCCGCAAGCATCCAAAATTCACATTAATCGAACTCCTGGTCGTGATCGCGATCATCGCCATTCTGGCGGGAATGCTTCTTCCGGCGCTCAACATGGCACGGGAAAAAGCGCGGGCGATCAACTGCCTTTCCCGGCAGAAGCAGTGCACTTCCGGGATTCTGCTTTATATGAACGACTACAACGGCATGGTGGCGCTTCAGGTCATGGCCTCGACATCGCAGATGGCGTGGCCGGCCATTTACAGCAGTTCGAAACAATGGCCGACGTATCCCCAGCTGGCGCAAGGCTACATCCAGACCGGGGCCGACGCCGAAATCACCCGCTGTCCGGCCTATCCTACAAACAAGAGTTTCTGGCAGTTGTACAGCTTTGGTTCGCCGGGCGGATACGGCGGAGTTCAGGTTGTGCCGACCGCCAACTGGGTGGCCGCCAGCGGCAACTACTTCATCAACACCAAGAGAATGCAGTTGTTGTCGCGCCAGTTCATCCTGACCGACACCATCCAGCCGTCGTCCAAACTGCAAATCTGCGCCGTGTGGGGATCGACATCGACCCAGCAGTCGATTCATTTCCGCCACAGCAACCGGGCCAACACCGCGTTCCTCGACGGTCATGCGGAAGCGATTTCCAACCGGGAATTCCGGGAAAATCTCAATCTCACCAATGCCCCCAACCTCAGGTATGGCTTCACGCTCAACGGCGCATCGATTCTGCTGTAACCCGACATGGAGAAACCAATGATCCGCATTCTCTTATTCCTTCTGCTGGCATTTCCGGGCATTCCCGGCGTGATGCACGCCGCGCCCGGCGGTCTGTTCGACTTCAACGGCGACTTCGCCCGGGACACGACCGGCAGCGACCGGGTTCCGTCCGGATGGGTATTCCCGTCCTCCCCCACGGTCCGGATGGAAATCACGGAAGAAGTTCCGCCGGGTTCCGGTCTGCGGAAAAGTCTGCTGGCCGACTGGAGCCGCTCGACTCCGTCCGATCAGCCGCGTTACTTCAGTTCCGGGTTCATTCCGGTCGATCCGACGCTGTCCCACGTCCAGAAAGTCTGGATCAGGACGGAGGGCAGAACCGACAAGGGATTCGGCGTTTCAGTCGGACGCATGTTCTATGACAAAGACAAAAAACTCATCGCATACGACGGTTATTTGAACAAAAGGCTTTTTCTCCGCAATGTAGGTCCGACGGATTGGACGCTGTTCAGTCAGGTTCTTGTGCCGCAACGGAAAAAAAATGCGGTGGCCTCTGACGAGATTCCCGAAAACGCGGCCTTTGTCCGCCTCATGTTCCTCTCCTACGGCTACAACAAAAAATACCGGATCGCGGGACATGTGTTCAAGCCGTATCTGCCGGGGGAGCACATGAATCCCATGGATGCCAGAATCGTCACGGCTCCTCCGGGAACGGGAAGTGCGACACCCCCGAAAGTGGATGGGATTCCGGATGATCCCGCATGGCGGAACCCGGACTCCATAAATACCGGTTTTGTGCGCACCGTCTGCGACCGAAAATTGTCGGTTCCAGTCAAGGAGCAAACTTCATTCCAGGTATTTCAAGACCGGGATTGCCTCTATTTCACCTTTCATTGCAAGTCCGCCGAACCGGACCGGATCAAAGCCGAAGTCAGGGCTGTCAATGACATGCGGGTTTTCGGCGATGAGGAAGTGGAGCTTTTCCTCGATTGCACCGGCAGACGCGAACGGATTCTCCAGATCGGGCTCAACGCCGCCGGATCGTATGCCGTACGCTTCAACAACGTGCCGGTCGGACTGCCCCTGCGCTATGCCGTCCGGCGCACTCCGGACGGCTGGACCGGCGAGCTGGCCATCCCCCGGGAAAAGCTCTGGCAGTTTTACAGCGAGGCGAACTCCGCACTGAATCCCCATGCGTGGAATATCAATGTCTGCCGTCATCAACCGTCCGCCGCGCCGGAAGAACGCTATTCCTCCTGGAACGCGACGGGACGCGCATTCAGCAGTCCGGCGGATATGGGAATCCTGATGTTTTCTTCGCCGAAGGAAACTCTTCAGGCGGCTCTCGATTCGAGCGCATCGGAAGCCTGTTCCCGCCTGAAAAAGGCCACTCTTCCGGAGCAAACCGACTCCGCGGCCCTGAATCGTGCTCTTGCGGAAATCAAAGCCGACGACGCCCTCCCGGCATGGCTCCTCCGTCAACTGGCGGAAGCCCCGGAACTCTCTCCGAGCACCTTCGCCGAATATTACAGCGAAGCCATCGCATTTCCTTCCATCCTTCAAAATCAGCTCAAAAGTTTCCGGCGTCTCAACTTCGCCTTTCCGAAGGAACGCCGCAAATACGGATGCCTGTTTGCCGCCGTGCCTCTTCTCGATCCGGTATCCGAGGAAAATCTTCCCGATCCCGACCGTGTCACGTCCGGACTCGTCCTTCGTGCGGCGGGCGACGAAATCGCCGCAGTGCGTTTCCGGCTGTTTGCGGGAGAGAATCTGCGGAATGCGGAGATCACATGGAGTCCGTTCACGGACGGCAAAGGAAATGTCCTTCCGGCCTCCGGTGTGGATGTGAGAATCCTCCAGCCGTGGGGGAAAAACCATCAGGCGGACATCCTTGCCACGGATTTGCGCATCCCGTTTGCCGGTTATCTTAAGAACTATGACGCGGCAAAGCGTTTCATCCCCGCCATTCCTGCCAACACTTCCCGGGATCTTCTGGCACGTGTCCAGGTGTCTCCGACACAAGCGCCCGGACTCTATACGGGCAAAGTGACTATCGCGCCGGAGGGAGTCGCCGCCTCGGAACTGGAGGTTTCCGTCGAAGTTCTGCCGTTCCAGCTCCGGCGGACCGGCAAGGATGTCGGTTTCTTCTCCCACATGGTGCTGTTCGACCCGAAATCTCCCGCGATCGGCAGTCGCGGCGCGATGTTCTATAACGGACGCGAAACCGACAATAGCTTTGCCGCCGCCGTCCGGATGCTGACCGACTCCGGATTCAATTTTCTGGTGCAGCCGGTCTACAGCGGCGGTCCGTTCGAACCCGGGCATACCCGAAAGGTGCTCACGCTGTGCCGCGAAGGCGGACTGCGCAAAATCTCTCTGCTCGGGAGCGAACATATCATCACAGCCGCGCTGTATGCCAAGGGCAAGGAAGAGCTTCGCCGACAGAAAATCGAGCTTCTGACAGAACGGCTCCGTCAGGCGGTCGACGCCGCCCGTTCACTCGGATATGAAAAGTGTTACATCTATGGCTCGGACGAACCACACACACCGGTTGACATTCTGCGGAACGATGCGATTTTCGCGGCGGCGAAAAAAGTCGGCGGTTCGACTCTCGTGGCCTGTATTCTGGAAAGCGTCCGTTCCCAGCTCAAAGACGTGGACGCCATCGCGATGAACTATCTGGCCATGACGACTTCCGCCAATCCGCTTCTCGATGCCCCGCCCGCCGGACTGCGCCGGCTTTACTATGCCAATATGACCAACGAATTCGATCCGGTCTGCCGCATGGCCTTCGGCTGGTATCTGGAAAAATCCGGGTTCGACGGCAATGTGCCGTGGGCGCTGTATTATCTGGGACCGGACTGGGAGCCGTTCAAGGACTTCGCACTCACCGGCGAACTGTCCATTCTGAATTCAACGTATGTCTTCCCCACGGCGGACCGGCCGATTCCGACCTTGAAATTCATTGCGGCCGTCGCCGGGGTCAGCGACCTGCGCTACATTGAAACGTTGAAGGAAAAACTGAAAACCTCTTCCAAGCCCGCCGCCCGCAAGGCCGCGGAAGCGGAACTCAAAAAGATGCTGGAATGTTTCGAGTTGTATAACCCGCAGGGCATCCGGAGCAGAAACTACAAAATTCCCCCGGCCCAGTATGATGCGATGCGGGATCGGTTGCAAACCCTGATTTTGAGTCTGTGAGGAGGAACCCGTTCTATTTTCAGACAGGAGAATATTTCCGGAAAACCATGTGAATCCATGTTGCAACTTACCTAAAGAAGGGGTATAATATGGTAAGAAGCATAAAATAAGGAATCGTCATGGTGCTCAATAAGAACGTCCCTTTTTATTTACAGGTCGCCCGCATTCTTCGGAATGAGATCATCACCGGCAAATATCCGGGCGGCAGCCCCTTCCCGCCGGAAGAGGAACTGGCCGCAAGATTCGAAATCAGCAAGGACGTTGTCCGCGTCAGTTTGCGGATGCTGGCGGAAGAAGGACTGATTCTCCGGATCCGGAGCAAGGGAACGTTCGTCTGCGACCGTCCCAACTCAAACAGCCTCCGGATTCTGCTGACGGTCTGCCAGAATCCGGTCGCGGTGGAACAGCTCAGGCATGGCGTCGAACTCGGGGCGGGAAAAGGCAAATACGATCTTGTGCTCAAACGGGTTCACCCGTTCGACCTCGCGGCGGAACGTCATTGTCTGGCCGCGCTGGAACAGAATGCGTTCGCCGCCATGGTGGTCACTCCGGCGGTGGCGCCGGATGACACCGACAACCGCGAGCTCTATGAAAAATATCTCCGCCAAGGTGTCCCGCTCATTGCCATCGACCATGAATTCACCGACATTCCGGGCGACGCCGTCTTTTTCGACGAATACGG
>CAYWZD010000012.1:0-26201 GCA_964462755.1 uncultured Victivallales bacterium
AACGGCGATTATCCCGTTTTTATTGTACAACAACTACATTTTAAGAGGATCCCTTAAAGGAATTGTCCTTCGAGGATACGAATCGCTAACCTTATGTTTTTGAGAGAAACCAAACGGAGTAGTGGGAAAAATAGTTTGGAACGTGGAATCAAAACTTACAACATTTTTTAATGCGTCTTAGAAATCCACGTCCTTTGGGCGTGGTCAGAGACCATCAGGGTTTGCCTGAAGGTTCTTGAGAACCATTTGAAATTACGAGAGGCCTTGAACTCACATTTTCTTACTCCATAACCATTGAATTTCAAGCATGTTTTTCAACTCATCATATCCTGCCGTAGCATGGCATTGGCGATTGAACCATTATCGCTCCCCTATGGGGAGCTCAAGGCAAATCCCTGTCCTCTAGGCGGGGATTTTTACTATGTTCCCCCTGTACATGGCAAGATCGCTGCAAGGAGGTTACCGTGTTGTTCTCACACAAAACGAAATGGGGAAAAACCGCGTTGTTCAATATTCCGCCAACGGCGGTGCGACGCGAATGCCAGTTCAATCGCGTGGCATACGGACGTGACAGCATAAGCGAGCTTGACAACAAATCGATTCAGCTGATATTGAGGCATCTCAGCCGCCCGGCGGTCGAAACCGATTCGGGAAAGATCATTGCGTTCCAGTCCACAAATGGAAGGACGCATATCATTGTCGAGGAGGGACTCATGGCCGTTTCCTTCCCGAGCGATCAAATTACTGGTCACAATAAACATCCCCCGATTGTCGGCGGAAAGCATCTCCTGCAATCGGGCGTTTTCTATAGTGGAGGCCGACGAAAAACACATAAAACTCAGGCTCAGCATTCCCCCCGACGAATTTGCGATAATAACATTGGATCCCTGTCCGGCACCCTGACAGGGATGTTGCAGGAATACACTGATTTGCCGTCTTAAGGTCAGCAACACTCCGAAGTGAAACCATTCCGAAGATTTCTCAAGGATTCCGTTTTCGAAAAAGGATGAAAAAACAAGGCGCTTCGTGCACAAGATTCCTGCGGGACATCCCTTATTGCGGAATCTTTTCTTTTTCGATGTCATCATCCATCCGTACGATTTTTCCGGTGTTCTCGGAAGTCTCCACGGCAAAACAGAATTTCATGGTTTCATAAGCGTCGGAGGCGGATACCCCCGGAGGAAGATTTCTGGCGACCCGTTCCGCAACGTCGAGGTTCTGGTCCCGCGTGCTGTGCATCCAGTGGTGATCTTCCTGACTTAGATAGGATAACGTCTCGACTATGGTACTGGTTTGACGCTCCGGCGAGTCGCCGAATTTCCAGCGGCGGATACGGCGCCGGAAAACATCGGTTTCAATGCATCCTCCGGTTCCGATGATGTGATACTGGAGGAAGTGACCGTCATCCGACTGCTTCTGGAGCATTTCAACGAGCGGATCTTTCCGGTATGTTTCCGCAAGACACATGATAAAGTTCAGGGACGCCACACCGCCGTTCCGAAATTTCGTCAGGATATTATGATTGTCGCGATGCCGGAAATACGGCACCACTTTGGGAGCGGAAAGAGAATAGACGCTTTCCGGTTCGCATCCCATGTACCAGCGCTGCAAATCCAGATAATGCGACAGTTTCTCCCCCACGAGAAAGCTTCCGGGCGAGTTGCTTCGCCAATTGTTTTTTCCATGGAATTCGCTGCAGAAATAACGGGTCTGGATGTTGACGACCGTTCCGATTTTCCCCTCGTCGATCCATTGTCTGGCAATCCGGTACAGCTTGGAATAATGAAGTTCGAAACCGATTTGAAGGAATCCGCCGGTTTCCTCCTGAACCGCCATCAGACGAGAAGCTTCCGCCAGCGTCTGCCCCATCGGTTTTTCGCACAAGACCGCTTTTCCGGCACGCAGAGCCTGTTCCGCAATTACAACATGGGCGTCATTGCTGGCGGCAATGCTGACCAGCCGGATGGCGGGATCCGCCAGCGCCTGTTCCAGAGAACAGGGCAAAATCCCCAATTCCGCGGCACGGGACGCCGTCCGTTCCGGCGACAGGTCCGTACCGTATACCTTCTCCACGAATTCCGACTCGGCATACGCTTCCGCATGAGTTTTTCCCATCCCCCCCAAGCCAACCACAACCACATTCATTTTCCCACCTTTAGAAGTTTTTCACTCTCGATATTCTGTTTTCAGGTTCTATTTCATTTGGATTCCGCCGGATACACGGGCGTTATATCTTCAGACGGGAGAATGCGATCATAACGCGAAGAAACCGGGATGCTGCATTTTTTCAGTTCGCCGGAATCGGCGGCCCGCAGTCCGCTGAGGTATATGACAAAGTCGCCAAATCCAACCAGCGACAACGAATCGAGTTCATTCCACAGCTGCTGATTTCCTTTCATGCTCTTCTTTTTGAAAACGATTCTTTTGAATCCGGGCGAGTTTAACAGAAAAGATCCGGCAAAAAGTGTTCCCTTGCCGGATGTGCCGAGCCTTGCATCCACACGCCCGCCTCCGGAAAAATTGTATATCCAGAAAACGAGACTGTCTTTGTTTTTCATCCCGCCCTGATGGAATTTTAGGGAGACAACGACATAACTGCCCGGATGTTTCCGAATCAATCCTCCCGGAAAATCGATCCGCAGGGCCCCCTTGCCTTCCGCGATAAATCGAGGGTCCTCCGAAAGGGTAAGTTTTGCGGGGTCTTCTTCACGTCGGATATTTCTTGCTCCGTTGTCCATCCAGAACAGAGACCGGATATAGAAGTTTTTCAAATTGCCCTTATCGGAAAAATCGATCAGGAATCCGTCGTCGGAACCGGAAGTATTTTTATTTTCCGGAGGCTGGAAAACAGGAGTGCATTCCTGCGTCTGTGAAATGCCCTGATAAAGAATACGCCTTGTCGCCGCATCCGATATTCTCAACTCGATGAGGGCTCCTTCGTCTCCTTTCTGAAAAGGAACCGTGGAAACCATTGTCATCTCATTCCCGGGAAGGGTTATGTTTTTGGAAACTGTACGCCCCATTCCTTTCGAAGGATTGATTCTTGCCTCAAGAAGAAGCCGACGTTTCTCCTTCGAAAAATTTTTGATAAAAACATCCCATGGGCTGCCAGGGGATTCATATTCAGAAAGTTTGCCCCCCAGTTCAAACGGTGCCAGGTCGGCACCGACCGCCAGTGTTCCAAAGGAAGCCGGGTTGCAGAAGGTCCCCTGCACCGACTGCCAGGAACTGTAGCGATCCTCCGGAGTCAAGCCGGGAAACATTCTGGAACGACAGAAATTCACGCCCCACAGGGAACCCGCATTCTCCGGTGTCAAATGAAGGATCGAGAAAGGAATGGCGATTTCCACACTGAAAAAACTCTCTCCCAGAAAAACCGCAGAACGCCAGGGAAGTTCTCCCAGTTGAAGCGGATCTTCTGTTGCAAAGCGGATTCGGGCACATCCGGAGGTATTGACCAGAAACTGAATGAATTTTTTTCCGGTCCGTCCGGGATCCAGAAAGACCTCTATATTTTCTCCTTTCGAATAATCAAAAAGGAAAGCGTTCCGAAAGGAATCGGCAAAAAGAGCATTCTTCAATTCATTCGGTAGAATCGGATTTCCCGCATATTGGATTGCTCGGAGTTCTTCCATTTTATTTTCTTCGCACCGGAAACCGAAATATAAATTGGAATGATCGAAAAGAGCGTATACTTTCGTCTGCGGATCGGCCTGGCTGGAACCGGTATTGATACGGATGAATCCGCCCTGCGGAACCCCCTTCCAGCAATCCTCCTCCAGCCGCCCGTCGATAACAGGAGCTTTTTCAATACGAACCGCGGTGATCTGTCTTGTTTCAGAGGCCTGCACCGGACTGACGAGCACCCCCATCAAGGGAAAAAGGAACCATATTTTCTTCACGGAAGTTCTCCATCCGTTTCCAATGCTCGGGAGAGTTTTACAATTTCTTCGGCAATCTGTATTCGGATCCGATTGTATTCCTCGGGAGCCAGGGACGGTTCCGGAGACGGCCGTTCATAGTTGGCCCCGACGGAACCACCTTTTCCCGGTTCCCGATTGTGACGAGCCGCATCGAAAGCTTTTCTGTAGTTCCGAGGATCGATTTTCCCATACATCTTTTTCAAGAAATTGTCAGCGTTCCGAACAAGTTTTTCTTTCCCCGCTTTTTTCGCTTTTCCGATCCATTCCTCAAGGGTAGCAATATACCGGTAGTCATCCACGCCTTCCCGGACCGCTTCCCATGCCAGACTTGGAAGCAGCCGGTCACTCTCGCAGCAGACGAAGTTGAACATGTATTGACATTCCGGGTGAAAGCGATCCATCTTTTCAGAAATTCCGAAACGATTTCTGGCCGCGGCATCGCCGTAAACCCAGAGGCCGATGCCTTTCACCCCCGTCCGCCAGGCAAAGAAACCGAAAAAGAACCGGCTGGTCAGCGGATCAACCGAAGCGAGCCGGCATTCATAACTCCACAATTCCTTTTTTTTCCGTTCGGCTTCCCGGCAACGTTCATCATTGAGATCGATCGCCTCGCAAATCCAGACGTCCAGGCAATCCCCCACCGCTTCGATTCCCTTGTCCCCGATCGCGGTAACGATTTTCCTCTCGGGACAGAGCGGCTTCAATCTGTTTGAAATTTGCCTCTGAAATGCCTGCCGGCTCGCTGTTTCCGGTTCATCCTGTCCATAATAACAAATTTCCATACCGGTCTTGTCGACAGCGGCATTGACTTCTTTCAACACATGGGCGGACGCATTGTATGCTCCGAGCCAAATAAATTTGCCTCCTTTGAAAATCATTCCGCTTCCGTCGAGAATATTCAGGAATTCACGGATGGAAAGACAACTGTCCTTTCTTTTTTCCGGAGACAGTTTGCTGTTCAGCACATCCGTATCCGGATCGAGGGAAGGAAAAACATACGCGGTGACACTATTCATTCCGTGTTCCCTCATATCTTTATATATTTGGGTAAGATACTCATTCTTACGGCCCCAGTCCGGGAGCATTCCGGGACCGAAATAGGTGAAATAAGCCATTTTGTCCGGGGTGATTTTCGCCAGTTCGAACGGCCAGACGGTCAATTCCAACGGAATGGCTTTCAGGAGTTTACCGTTCGAGGTAACATTGACCACCGTTTCATAGCGGCCGGGAGCGGCACTTTCCGGGACATGGACCGTAATCCAGATTCGTTTTGTCTCCTCCGGAACCAGCGAAAACTTTTTTTCCTTCACGAGCAGATAGGGAATCCTTTCAAAATGGCGGGGATCGATCCACAGCTTCTGGTCCACGACCATCTGAATAGCCACGTTTTTCCGGGCAATGAAGGTCCCCTGCCCCTGCAGATCTTTTTCCAGTTCCACGGAAATGTTTCCGACTGGTTTTCCGGAACGCATCAGGAACTGGACGGGTTCATATTCTCCCCTGGCCGCAAAAAGTTTCAGAATTCCGATCTTCTCGCCGGGCAGAGGCAAATCCCTGTAGTTTCCGCGTCTCAAATAGCTCCGCTGGAAGAACGCGATGTCCTCCTCCGGCGTTCCGGACAGCAGACCGGACATCGGCAAGAGAGAAAATATCAGGAGCTTCCCGATCATTTTTCTACGGTTGAACATTCTCTTTTCTTTCATTTGTTTTCTGAATGAAATCCGCAAATTTTCCATGCGGGTTCTCCGGCTTCAGGGAAGCCATGGAAGCAGATGGTAAGTGGAGGTCGTTACCGAAGAAAGATACTCTCTGTTCCATGCGACATGACCGTCCATATACAAGAGATTCACACCATTGATATGCCGGTAGTCGGGGTAAGGGTATCCAACGCCAACGGAGGATGCCTGCCCCACGCTGTAACTGTTGCAATCCACCAAAAGGAAAACCGCCCCGGAATTCTTGATCTCATAAAACTTGAAAAACTGACCTTTTGCATCGTTTCCAGCCCATTTTCGATAGAAGGACGCCGCCAGATACATGTTCATTCCATAACTCAGATAGGCGGAGGAAGGGGTCACATCCGAAGGACAGGCCAGAATTCCGGCCAATTTGATGTAAGTGTTCCAGCTTGATTTGGAACCGCCCGAAACCCACCCTTTTTTGGTCAGGGACTTCAGATATACCGAAAGACAGTCATACCAGGTCATTCCACCGGTTCCGCCGTAATTGGAGTAGAGCAAATAATACGGAGGGGACCATTCCTTGTTCTCCTGCGCATAAAGATTATACGGCATATAGAGTTGCCTCATGTTTCCGGAACACGCGGCCTGATGGGCTTTTTCCTTTGCTTTCTGCAGCGACGGAAGGAGAAGGGCCGCAAGAATGCTGATGATTGAAATAACCACCAGCAACTCAATCAATGTAAACCGGTTTCTCCTCATTTCTTCTGTTTTCATTCCTTTCTCCTTGATTTTATTATCCCTCTTTTACAGTAAAATGAATCAGGGGAGCGGAAAGCTTTTTTCAGATTACTTTCCGGATTGGATAAGCCAGTTGGCTGTCTTTTCAATCTCATCCAGTGCATTGTTCAGGTTTCCTCCGTATTTGATCCATCGATCAATGGACGCTTCGATTGCAAACCGGACTTTCAGCGGCAGAAAATTGTCTTCGAACCTTCTTTCTCCCCGCAATGCCGATTCAACCTGAATTTCATAAATTTCCCTGGAAGTTTTTTCAGGCTTCACACCTTTTCGAACCGGAAGGTTGGTGAATTCCTCCGCCAGATACGTCTGCCCCTCCTCCGAGATGACAAACTGAATGAAATCCCAGCAGATGTCGAAGTTCAGACTCTCGACACGGATGGACAACTGATCCGAATAGACTGGCCTTTTCGCACAAGGAGCCAGCGGCACCGGAATCGCACCGAATTCAAAGGCGGCGGAATTGCGGATGTTTTTCAACAGGAAGGAGCCGATCTCAGCCACAGCCGCCTGTCCCTGTTCAAAAATATGATCCTGCATGGAATTCTGATAGAGTTCCGAATAAGCGGGGGCGATTTTCTCCTCCTGAATCACTTTCCTCAGGAATTGCATTGCCGCCGCGATTCTTTCTTTTTCAAAAAGGATTTTCCCGGTTTCCGCGTCTGCCAGATGAATTCCCTGATGAAAAAAATAACTCATATATCCGCTGAAAACGAGTCCGTAACATCCGGAGGCCGCCTTCAAAGCTTTTCCTTTGACGAATAAATCCTCCCATGAACTGTTGACCGCAGGTTCGGGGATTCCGAATTTTCTGAAAAGTTCCTTATTGTAGACCATCAGGAAAGAGAACAATCCACTGCCGATTCCCCACAGTCTTCCTTCCATATCACGGATAAAAGCCGTTGGATAAATCTCATTCGGATTCAACCTTTTCACAAAGTCATCCAAGTTCACATATTCCCGTGGAGAGCAGTGTTCCGCGGAAAGCATGGGATTGGAAGGAAAACATATGATGTCAAAATCGCTTTCCCTGTTTTTGGACGCCAATTCGCTGTAATTTTTATAATAGCCCATTTTGATGTTCCGGGTATGACTCCGGTTGAACCTGTCCACGATTTTTTCCCAGACGGGATGGTGCTTCTCCTGCATACCGAAAACCGGTTCCCTGCTGCTCCGTATAAAAACAGGCGAAAAAGAGTCTTCCCCGATTTCTTCGGAATTCCATTTCCGTTCCGGTTTCAGCGCAATCAGTCCTTTTCGGGGTTTTGCTTCCAGCAGATTCATCTGCTTGAGCTGCTCAATCGCCGTAACCACCGTAAGCTGTCCCGCGGAGAATTTCTTCTGCAGCTCTTTGACGGATGGAAGCATATATCCATGCGGCAAAGGTTTCAGATATTCATAAAGGGCACAGAATACCTCTCTGGCTCTCCCTTTGAGACGAACGTTGTCCGGGACACTCATTTCATCAATTTTAATCTTGGATATATCTGTATTCATAATAAATATCATTATATCTTAAAAAAAATTTTTTTCAAGGTCGTTTTCATCTTTTTTCGATAATTTTTCAGATATTGTTCCAGAAAACAAAGGGGGTGGTCGGTCATCCCAGAAAAAAGTTTTGATTCCGCCCCCACCCATGAGAAGTTCTCTTTACCGGTTCAGGTAAATTTCTCCCAGTCTGGAAGGTTCAATATGTCCGGCGAATGTCGGAATCCAGCACGCTTCATTTTTCTGGTGCTGGTTCCGCAACAAATTGAAGTAAAGCATCTTGCCCGGTTTCATCCCGATCTCGTCCAGAGGAACTGCCACATAGAGACACCAGACATGCGGGTTGCTTGTATCTGTCACGACAACAGATTTCGTATTCCATTCCACGAACTGCACCATATCTCCGAAGAAAAATGCGCTGCTGCTGCCCCGGGTTCCCGCACACAACTGGTATATGGGTTTGCCTCTCCGAATTCCGAAGAAAAGTTCACATCCGTCGCCCCAGTCGGAACTATCAGCCAATTTCGCTGTTTCCACAGGGTCCTCCACCCGCAGATAAAAATATTGACCGTCGTGTGCCGCGCTTACCTTCAAGTTCCGATTGAACTTTTTACCGGAGCGTTCCTGCCACGGGCCCGGCAACTGTCCCGCTTGATTCCAATCAAGGGTTTTCGGATTTCCCGGTTCCCGATTGACGATTTTCGGAATGGAGGTCTGTTTCATTGTGGAATTCAGGATGATTTTTCTTTTTGCCCAGGCGTTGCTTCCACGAAGCATTTGCCTCCAGATTCCATTTTCCCAGATGGCGACTCGTTTCCGATAGATTTCCTTGTCTGCGGCAGCTTCTTGTCTGGCGGCATCCATGAGTTTCTGCCATTTCGCCATCCGCTCCGGCGTTCCGAGCACACTCCAGCAGACAGCTTCGTGAGAAAGGGAGGAAACATTTTTCCGCGGCTGGCAGAAGACTTCTTCCATTTCCCGGTACAACTGTTTCATTTTGCCTCCGGCTTTTCCGTAATACCGCGAGAAAAATTCCTCGATCAGCGCCTTGGCATCAGCGTCCGGATTGTCTCCGAGCCGATAGGTAATATATGTTTCCAGTTGATCCATCAGGAAATTTTGTTTTTCCCCCCGGTAACTCGGTTCAAATTTGAAACTTCGAACTCCATAACGGATGTATGTGTGAAAGATCTCCGGAATGTGATCCGCAAAGAAGCCGGGAAATCCATCCACCCCCTGAAGATAGTCCGTATAAGCCGGGAAACAGTAATACATCCATACCGACTTCGGATTTTCCGGCTGCATTTCCTGCCATGATTTTAGGATGGCCAGGTCGTTTGCATGTTTTCTCGGATTGTTGATTCCCCGGTCCCGCGGAAAAAGACACATCTGCACTTCGATATTTTTGTCCAACTTCAATGTTTTCGGCGGATAGGCAAACTGGTCGTAAGCCAGCGTGCCGAATTTTGCCTCCGGATGAGTTTTCCCCACTTCTCGAACCACCGCATTCACAAAAGTGAAAAAATATTCACTCGACCGGTCATTGGAAAAGAACTCATTCCCGCGTCCGAAGGATTTTTCCTCCAGCTGTTTGCAATTCGGACAGCGACAAAATTGGGAATTGTCCATCGGCACGATGGGAATCAAAACCGTCTCATTTTTGGCCATGAAATAATACATTGCGGTATTTTTTCCATCCAGAAAATCACACGCGTCCTGCGAGGCCTGACGGATAACCGCCGGATCGGTATAACACAACTGCGTTCCCACCTTCACTTTTGAGCGGGGATATCCTTTGGCAAAATATTCCGGATGACTCTGTCCGAATCCGCGCTTGAACCACGAGTATAGAGAATGATTGATATGTTTGCATTTTCCGCCTGCTTTCCAACGATAGAACAACAGCTTCTGTTCCCGGGGATCAATGTTTTTTTCCCATCCCGGGTATTTTTTTACAGCACCGGCGAAATCGGCAGGAATTGAACGGGAGATAATGGAATTCCGCATTTCCATGAAAGGCTTCCGACGAATTTCCATTGCGGTGACGCACAAATTCTTCGACGTGTTATAAACAGTCCCAAGCTCTGTCGGCAGATACCATCTGACGCCCAGTTTTCGAAGAAAGTCCCACACCGCATAGCAGCTGCCGATACCGGAAAATTCGCTTGGAAATGTCCGAAAGTCCTTGTAGTCGAACTTTCCATGATCGTCATGGTCCGCCCCCATCAGCACAATTTGTCCGTTTTTGACCCGAATCAAGGATTCCTGTTCCCCGAAACTGGAACGCTTCAATCCCAATTTTCTGGTTCCTTCGCTTTCCCCGACATAGATAACTGTTCCCGAGATGGTGTTTTCATTGTCGGTAATCGGCAGTTCAGCGCCTGTCATCAGCTTGATGTGGTGCTGCAGTTCGCATGCGGCAAATCGGGCGCTTTTTACCGGATTTTTCGAAATAACGATTCCGGCCGCCGCTTTTCCGTCTTTCACCAGTATGGTTTCCGAAGACTCGCCATGAAGGGCTGTATAACCTGTCGCCAGCAGTATGCCGGCTGCCGCGATATGCAGCCACTGATTGTTTTCCCGCATGTTTTTATTCCTCATTTTCTACCGGGTTGTGTGCCGGATTGTAATATGTTTATATTCAAAGCCGTGACCTGCAACCCAGATCCCGTTCAGAAACATGCCGTTCAGATCCACCCCATGCTGGATCAGAAACGGTGTCGTATCGCTGTTCCTGTAGAACAAGAGTTCCTGTTCGTTGAACCGGAACACCAGTTTCCATGTGAAGCATTTTTCTTCCCGGATGGTTTCCGCATTCAGGAAATTGAAAGGTTTCCGCGACGGGGTGCATTTAAACATGGCTCCATCTTTCCGCCAATAGAGAACGTTCGACGTTTGAATCGAATACTGGTATCCGCTCAACCCGAATCCGGAGTCTCTGGCTTTTGCAAATGCCCAACCGGTGCCGCCATCTGCCTTTTCCCGACTGGTCAAGGCAAATGCTGCCAGCACGGCCTCGTTTACATTCTTTTTCCGCATGGTGACCGTTACTTCGATCGACACGGTTTGCCCGTCCACAAGAATCGGTTTCGACAGCTTGGAAAACAGACCGAAATATCCTTTGACCCATAGAAAAGCACTTCCGTCTTTGTCGTCGACCAGAGTATAATATTTCATCTTTAAAAACTTCTGGTCTTCCGGCACCGGTTTATTTTCCACGGTGAGCCATTTTGTCAAATCCTTCGGTTGTTTGAATTCATATTCGGTTATATTTTCGGCTCCTCCAGCCAGTATTCCCGCGGCCAGTTCTGCCAGAATGAATGTTTTTTCCCACATAGTGTTTCCGTATTTCCCTGTCGGTTAATGGCAAATCATATTTGTTTTCATACAATATTATAGATTCCGGAATTTCGTCCGGAATGAAAAATCAAGGATTTATTTTCTTTCCCAGATGTATCCCCACGGCGGCTGGGTTCTGACACTGGAACTCTGCGGCAGAAAATAAGGAACGGCGGATTTATAGACGATTGTTCCGTCCGGATAAATGGTTTTCTTGCTGTCCGCATGTCCATCCAGATACCCGAAGTTGATGGCGTTTCCGTGTCGTGCCTGCAATCCCTGGGTGAATGGATCCACATAAATAGTGGCATCCGCCAATGCAAAAGTTCCGCTCGGATACTTATATTCAAAGAGTTTGTGAAGCGACATAAAATATCCATTTTCGTCCGTTTTTCCCAGTGACCTCGGATAGGCTCCGCAGATCAGTTTATTCCAACAGTAATCATAATACATCTGGTTATTGCTGATTCCGTTGTGAAACCAGCATTTCCCGGCCGCCCCATCAACCGCTTTCCCATCATAGGTATAACGATTTTTCCGGTCATCCGGTGACAATCCCGGACAACACAGGAGTGAATTCTGATTCTGAAGCGAAACTTTCGAGGTCCTTGTATAGTTGATCATCTGCACCATCCAGAAACCAAGACTTGGATTTCCCGTTACATAATTATACCCTGGCACAATGAACCCGTAGTTGTCGTCCGCATACAAGGGAAATATCTGCATGAGCTGCCTCAGATTGGATACACAATTCAGGGATCTCGCTTTTTTCCGCGCACTGTTCAACGCAGGCAGCAGCAATGAAGCAAGGATGGCTATAATGGCAATCACTATGAGCAGTTCAGTAAGTGTGAAAAATCCTCCCGCCCAATCTCTTTTTTCTCTCATTACACACGCCTCCTTTTCCATTTTCAGGCCTTATTGCACTTGCCGCAACATTATCCGCTTGATCAATCCGATTCCTTGACAGCCGATAAAACATTCCCTCACAACTATCGTTTGGCGGATTTAATCCGACATTCGTTCTGAAAAGTCTTCTGATATTTGTCCAACCTTACAAAGACTTCCAGCGCAATCCGGCCAAAACCGGTTCCCAATCGAATGACAAAAGCCCCATAATAGATACACATATATCTATTATGGATACTATTATATTCCACTATGTGGTTTTTGTCAAGTATCCTTTTTGCTTTTTTCGGTAATTTTTTTTCAAAAACACATTATCCTATCCCATTCGTTCCAAGGTACACAGAAACCCCTTTTCATCCCGGGGAAAGGCTGTGCTTTTTCCAGGAAAAAGTTCTTTGTTTCCGACTTCGAACAGGCCCGTTTTGGCCTTTCACCACAGGGACAGCCGGTTCCGTTCCTTTGGGATTTCTTCCTCCAGGACCTCTTCCACCTGCTTGATTTTTGCCTCGAGCATAGTCGCGGTCGACGCACATCCCATATCCAGACGGAGCTCAATATTCAAGAAATCCACATCCCGGACAAGTTTCAAGTCTTCCCGTGCAATCGACAACTCTTCCCGTGCAATCTCTTCCATACGCTTCAGATCCCCCAGATTTTCTTTGCAGTATCCCGCTTTTTCCCATTGCCGTTCACTGTACAGGTAAAGCATATCCCGCAAACGCAGAAATTCTTCAACATTGGCCGCGCTGCGCCACGTAAGGCACAGATGTTTCGACAGAAGTTGCAGCTCTTTGAACTTCTCCCGGCAAACATCCGGAACGGATTTTTCAATCCGGTCCAACGTATTGCATCCCTTTTGCCAGAGGCCGGCCAAGGTCTTCAATTCTTCCAGCGCCACATCTTTTCCGCGATTTCCGCCGCGACGAGCAATCGCGTTGTAATATGGGCGGGTGAAAAACAAGGCTTTCGCAGAACGGCTATAGGTTTGTTCATTGACAACGGCCTCCTGCAGCGCCCAGTAAAAATATCCGAAAAACGAACGATCAAGATGATCGATGGCGTCCGGGTCAAAGACCAGTGGGGAGGAACAGCCGATGAAAGCCGATCCCATGTAATAGATGCCCAACTGCGGATGATGCGAAAACGCATCAGAAAATTGCGTCCAGGCCCGGAGAACGGCCGGAGCGGCTGGATCGCCGTAATCCCGGCATGCGATTGCCTTCAGGGTTTTCTCCAGATCGGCAAATTCAGTACCATCTCCCCAGACCGTCCAGAATCCGAGTTCCTCCGACGGAGATTTGCAAATACCGCCGAACAACCATTTCGACTGGAGCGCATACGGTCTCAAGGAACGGCAGTTCCGCCAGTGAATCCGCAGATTTTTCATGACAGGCAGCCACGGGACGCTGATGCATTCCAACGAAATGTTGCATTCCAGCTTGCAGCTGAATCTGATTTTTTCCTTCCGGCACAGCTTTCTCTGTGCCAGGCAGCGTTCACTGATTTTGCGGATCGTGGTGGAATAATCCACGGTAGTTCTTCCGTATCCGGCCGCCCGCCATTCCACGGTGTCCTTGTCTATTTCCGTTTGGAAAATGACATGCCTCGAATCAAGACATTCAATGAAGTGCTCCTGATCCCGAGTGGGAGCCCAGTAGACACTCGCCGCATATGGCCAGGTAATGCACAGCGCATCCGGTTGAACTTCATGGATTTTTCGGGAGACCGAATTCACCAGTTCCGCCACGACCTCCTCCGGGTTCCTTTTGGAACAGCGCGGGCAGTCCGCCGCATTGCAGACGGGATGGGGAAGAAAAGTTTTCCGTTTTCTCCCCGAGGGAAATCCCCGCATGAAGCAATGAGTGAACCCCTCCCCACCGCTGATCATCATAATCCCGCCCAGTTCCGGGATCTCCCGAAACAAAGACGCCCAGGCGAACGAAAGGAATTCCAATGTTTTCGGATCACTGGAACAGAGCGGGTAATACTCCGTATTCTGAATCTGTCCCCGGGAGTCGGGGTAACTCTTGAACAGCGGATGGTTTTCCGGAAGGTGCGGGTTATATGCCATGATCATAAGATGAAGATCGTATTTTGCGGACTGCCGGGCCAATTCCGCAAGCTTCCTCCGATTTTCGGCCGCTTTCCGATTGATCAAGGTCTGAAACCCTTTCGGGGCATCCGGGGGAATGGCGGATGTGTCGATCATATCTTCCAGACACACCATGATCTGAAACACATTGACTCCCATCCGTGCCATTTCCAGGAAATTGGTCTCTTCCTCCCGACCGGGAATCCATTTCTGCGTCGTATTGAACCCGCCCCAGACATCACTGCTGATATGAACCGGAATTCCCGGTTTTACCGTGCTTTTTCCTCTTCGAAGACATGGCGTTCGACGCAGTCGCCAATAGTTGCTCAACCATAGACTGCCCCGCAACAGCGCCTCTTCCGTTTCCGCTTTCACTTCCACCTTCCAATCCGTCACCGTCAGCTGAAAGGAACGTTCCCAGCGGGAAACCTCCGAGGATGTTTTCAGAAGAGTAAAAATAATCTCCGGATTCTTTTCCCCGGAACCGCCGGATAACAATGTGATCCCGAAATGGGACGATAAAATCCCTCTCAAATCTTTGATCCCTGTGACAGTAGGTCCGTCATCCCTGACATTTCCCTGCGTGCGGATTTCCCATTTCGATGTAATGCGGACTTCATCCCGGTTTTCCTGCTTATTCAAAACAACAAAATGTCCATCTGGAGGCAAAGATATTTTCCGATAATAGTTTGAGCCATGTACCAGTTCCACCTTGTTCCGCCAGATTGAATCAAATGAACTTTTCATTTCTCTTTGTTTTCCCTCTCATGGTTTCAGAAGAAAGTTTTTTCTTCAGCACATTATCTCGTTCACCAAACACATGTCCAGCACAAACAGATACACGTGTATCCATATAGATACAATATAATCCGTCCCTCTGGTTTTGTCAAGTGAAGATCAAGTCATCATTTTAGAGGTTGCAGGAAGCAATCAACAAGTTAGAGACAGTTTGTTTCTTTTAGCGGCTCTATTTCATGGTTTTGCAATAGGAGTGTTGAACATTCCTCCAGATTATTCAATCCATATCTTATTTCCAAGGGGAAAATGCCAGCGTAAAAATAATTACCGTCTGAGGGAGTGCATTTTTGAGTCAGGATTACGGCAAAATTACGGTAGAAGTCAGAGAATCGGGATTTTTCATCTTCCGGAACCCATTCTACGCTCAAACGGGGTACCGGAATCCTGCCGTAATTTTGCCGTAATTCATGTTTGAAACCAGTCAAAACGACCGACACTGAGCCGGTAGCTTGTACCAACCCTGTAAAGGCATAATACCGGCACGCCTCTCAAAGGACACCGAATACTCTCAAAGGAGATTTGAAAAACAAAGGATGACACGGCAAGGTTAAGGTCAGCTACCACGAAAAACATGCACCGAGTTGGCTGCCCCGGTCCTCTTGAATGCTCCGCGGCGCCGTTGGTTCGACAAGATACATGATTCGGCACGGATTGTTCATACAAAGAACCTTCCCATATTCGCCTCATCCCTGCCCTACAACACCTTCATGGCCTCCGTAAAAATGAAAACTCCCGTTCCCGATTGCATTTTTTACAACAATCGGCGTAATATTTCTGCATTTATCTCCCCGTCATCTGTTTTCTGGCCATTTTTCATGTCTGTCCACATTCTCTGTTCATATTCGATTTTCAAACAACACGGGCATGGGGTCACCGGAACTTTGTAATTGATTTCTTCACGTCGGAACAGTAGACGGGGACACGTCCGTCCGGCTGCGCGAGGCGCAATGCAAGATCGGACGTGCGCAATCCTCGAACATGACGTAGGCGTAGCATTGGACCGCCTGAATCAGGCATTGGATATTCAGATGATTCTTCAACAGAATGAAATTAACCGACAACGCCGTCTAAATAATAGAAACCGACATTATTGAAGTATCAAAATATTACTTGCCTGTCATCCCCGGTACTGAAAAATATTCCGAAAAAGCGTTTTGGCTCTCGGGCGGAATGGTTCGTCTATACCTACAACCCCCATAACAACATCCCAAGATTGCGTATCAAACCGTTTTTCCAGATGCCACAGGCAATGATAATCTTGCGCCGTTCTGCGAAATTCACATGAGGCAATCGTGAAAATTCTTTCAACAGCGTCCGCTGAATAGCCGGAAGGCTATCGCCGTAACGATCATAGAGAGCGGCCCCTTGATTGACGCAACGCAGCAAGCGTTCATGATTGACTCCGCGTCCCAGGCAGACCTTTTTCAAGAGACCTCTGGCAGAAAAACCAAAAGCGCCACGAAAATTAGCGGTGTGTTGACGATAATATAGAGTAGATGTCGGTAGATATTCGATTTTCCCGAACAGGCAGGCTACCAAGGCAATCCAGTGATCATGCATGGCTGCCTCGGGCGGAATTGGCAGGGCAAGCTTCCTCAATGCCCGGTTGAAGAGCATGGTATTTCCGCTCGGGACATTCTGCAGAAGTAGTTGCTGTAAGGTAAGTCGGTTCGGATCAAGATTCTGAAAATGAAATGAGGAAGGCGCCATGATCTGCAGTTTGGAATCGACAACTACCGCATCCGTAAATACCAGGAGAGGAGTTTCCGTCCCATATTTTGTCTCAAGACGGCGATAACTTTGAAGCGTTCTGGTGATTTTATCCGGCATCCAGACATCATCATGATCGCAAAACATTATGAGTTCGGCATTGGAATTCCGCAAAAGTTCACCGAAATTCTCTACAACTCCGGACCGGCTTCCCTGCAGCAGGCACAATCTCCCAGGATATTTTTCCTCATATTCATGAAGAATTGCCATGGTATTGTCGGCAGAACCGCCGTCTCTTGCCAATATCCGGAAGTTGTTGCATTCCTGTGCAAACAAGGAGTCCAATTGCGCCGCAAGGAAGCTCTCGGACTGATAGGTTGCCAAAAGAATGTCAAGCGTCATATGAATTGCCCTCCTGGAATTTTACCACCCCGTCAGGGCACTCCTGCCAACAAACAAGAATTGCATGCGGTTCGTTTCTCAAAATCAGTCAGACTGGAAATATCCGTCGAGGCCAACTCGGAATATTCGCTCTGTTCCGCACCGAGGGAAAGATTGGAGTTGGCGGTCAAGGCGGTTGTTCCGGTCAGAAATTCCGCCTCGTATCCCATGTCTACATCGGACAGAAGTACCGACGGGGTCGCAGAAAGCAGATCGAAGCAGGATGACTCGTCACTGATTTCTTCCGCGTCGGACCACTGAGTTGAAGAGAGGCCCGTTCCGCTGATATTCAGCAACAGGTCGGTTCCGCTCAGGCTCAGCGAATATGTACGGTTGCCGGAGGTTAGCGACTGCGCCAGCGAGAGCACACCGATTGAAACGGAGGACTGATCCAGATAGACATCAATCGTCTGGGAGAATCCGTTACATCCGGAAGCCAGCTGATAGTTGCCCAGAGTCTGGTCCACCGATACCGTAAGGCTGTAATCTGCATCGTAAATATATTTCTGGTTGACGACCAGAGCCGAATCAATGGTCCTCTGATCCACCACGGAGAAGTCGACGGTTGCCCCGTCAGCCTGGAACGAAGCCCCGTCATTCAGCGTGATGGACCCAGAATGCACAGCACCCTCAAAGAGAGCGACAGTTCCGCCGCTGAGAACCGTCGTGTTTTCAATTCTTCCGCCGGACGAACCAAAAAGGATTCCGGAAGAAGAAACGCAGGTGGAATTAATCCGCCCGCCGCTCATCACGGTCACATGGGCATTCGTCAGGTTTACATTTTCAGCGTAAGCACTGTTATAAATCACAATTCCCGCTTCGTTGCTGAGGGTCAGATTTTCAGCGGTCGCAGCGGAATTCATTTCCATGCCGCCCCCGGAAAACACCATCGTGTTGACAACGGCTCCGGAAAAAAGTCCGACATAGCCTTGAAAAACAGTGGTTCCGATTGCGGTTCCTCCGGAGACATACAGTGTGCCGCCCAAATTCACCCGGGTCTGGGAGGCCACGGCTCCCGCATAGAGAAACTCCGTTCCGGTCAATTCCGTTCCGGAAGTCGTTGCCGAAGAAGAAACATAGAGAAGTCCCCCATTTTGAACAGACAGATCGTCTGCACTCGTTTCGGCGAAGAGGTGCAGTTGTCCGCGACTCATGACGAAATAATCGGAAAGGAGTCCATTCCCGCCGAGGAAAGAGGAATATTCGACTTCTCCGGAAATCGTTGTATCTGCATTGAAGTAAAGATAGACATCGGTTCCCCCGGCTATGCTCAGATTCTGAACGGTCACTCCTCCGGAGACCACAAGGGTACTTGAACTGTTTAGAATGGAGACATTACCGGCGGAGGCGCCAGACTGCAATTCACAGTAGGCGGAAGTGAGAAGCGCGGACTGTACCAGCCCGCCGGAATGAACCGTTAAGTTGCCCAGCATCATCTCAAGATCGTTTGTTTCTCCCCCACTGTAAATATGGATGGTTCCCCCTCTGTTGAGGGTGGATGCGGCAAGTCCTCCGGCACTGAGGTTGACAACAGCGGATGTGTAAAGCGTGGTTCCACTGATGATCGCCGGTCCCTGATAAATCATGGCGGACGATATGAATTTCTGGCGGTCTTTCTCCAGATTCTGCTCGTTCGGATCCGTATTGCTGGTTACATCGACGATCCCGTTGGAGACGATCATATCCATCGCGGAGCCGCAACGGAACAGCCGGACGGTGGCTCCCTCCCTTACGGTGACATTTCTGGCTTCGCCGCAGTATTTGACATACAGTCCGGCGCCGGCGCCGATCAGAGTCGTGTCGGATGTGTGCCCTGTATCCACGACCATTGTTCCGCCATTGTTAACGATGGTCTGGGTCGCAGAAGTCCCGCTGACAACTTGGAAATACCCGCTGCTGTTGACCGTTGTGACGGATGCAAACCCTCCATTTCCACCGTCGCTGCCGATGTCAAAACGTCCACCCGCATTCACCGTGGTATCAACCGCAATTCCACCGCTGGCAATCCATGCATAGCCGTCCTGATTCAGAATGGTGCGGGAAGCCGTTCCCCCATGAATATAGACCTCC
This sequence comes from uncultured Victivallales bacterium, assembly GCA_964462755.1. Taxonomy (GTDB): domain Bacteria; phylum Verrucomicrobiota; class Lentisphaeria; order Victivallales; family UBA1829; genus SIG94. The sequence goes on from CAYWZD010000012.1 coordinate 19,251, forward strand.
GCTTCGGAGTCCAATACGTTGTCCTGCGCGAGACCATAACTGAACACATTCATCTGTGCATAATAATGTAGATCGTTTGAGGTGGCCGAGGCGCCGGAAGAGACTTGGATGTGACCCGCGCTCAACACCGTCCGGGTAACCAGCCCTCCTGAATGAACGTTCAGAAAAAGATCAATGCCGGAACTGACATTCACAACATTTCCTTTCCAGTCGAATCCGGAAGCAACGCCATCCCTGAATTCAAAAGCGACTCCTCCCGAGGTCCCCTGCAGATATGTCGTCGGTGCGATTTCCACGGTCAGACCACCTGCTCCGGACAACAACTCGATTCCGGTCGCTGAAGCGCCGTTCTCAACTTCCAGCAGGGCGCCGCTCTCCAGAACGATTCCAGCGGCGGCCGCGGACTGATCCAGATGAACGATACCGCCGGAAGAAACCGTCGTTTCCACCGCCGAAGCGGTTTTGCTGACAATGATGGTTCCTCCGTTTTTGACGGTTGTGCTGGAAATGATTCCTTGTCTTAACACGGTCAGATAGGCGGCACTTTCAACGTTCGTAATTTGAGCTGCCCCACTGACAAGCATAGTTCCGGATAAAGTCGTGTTGGTTGCCGATCCCGCGTTTTCCACGATTAAAGAGCCGGATGCTTTCACCACGGTATCTGTCACTGTGCCGGAACTGGTTGTGGTCAGATAGGAGCCTGCCTCGACCGTGCTAAAGGAGGCCAGACCGTTTCGGCTGACTTCCATATATCCTCCGTCGATGATAGTAGATGCGGCTGTCCCGCTATTCACCACGGTGACTGTGCCGCCGCTCCCGATCGTGATTTGCAGAATGCTTCCGCCGTCCACTTCAGCCAGATTGTTTGCGCCGCCCTGAATGGTTGCATTCGACAGCTGCGAAACGCTTTCGACGAGAGTTCCGTTTGCATAAACATTCACCACCCCGGCTCTGTAGGCTTTGACGATGGAAAGACAGAGAGTGCTGTCCTCCAGATACAGTCTGTAGGTATATTTTCCGATAGAGCCGGATTGATTCAGGGAAAGGACGCATGTGGCACTGGACTGCATGACCGTGACGGAGCTTGAGAAGGCGGACGCCCCTTCGGCCAACTGATAAACGCCCCCCTCCTGATTAAAGTCTGCCTCTACGTAATAAGAGGCACCGCTGATGACGGAAATATTATCGATGATGCAGGAATCCGCATTGGTCCTGGATGTGAGGTCAAAGGATATGTAGGCACCACTTGCATTTAATGCACCGCGCACTGAAACAGAACCCGCAAAATCATTCCAGCCACCGAGCGAAGCACCGTCGTAGAAGACAAGGGACGCTCCATATTTTTCTGAGACCTTATGGATTTTTCCTCCCAATCCAATACCGATCATGGCGCCTTGATCCAGTGTAGTGCTATAGGCGGAGGCTCCTGAGTAAATATGAAGTCCTCCTCCGGCCAGAACCGTTGAAGAATTTGCAACGGCACCGGAGGACAGGATGATCGCACCATATTGTTCAATGGTGTTGCTGTGAACGACACCGCCGCCCCAGACCGTCAACGCACCCGCATAGCTGATCGAAGTATTGTAAGTGGTTGCTCCAAAACCAACTCCGAAAAAACCGCCCTGATTCACAGTCGTGTTGCTGGCGACTGCCCCGGAATAGACATGCAATCCTCCGAGCGAATTGATGAGCGTTGAATTTGCCGCTGCCCCGGACAAGAGAATGATGGCTCCGTAGTTGTCGATTGTGTTGGAATGGACAACCCCGCCGCCCCAGACCGTCAGCGTCCCAGCATACCCGATTGAGGTATTGTAGGTCGTGGCTCCAAGCCCAACCCCGAAGAATCCCCCCTGGCTCACGATCGTATTGTTGGCTACCGCCCCGGAATAGACATGTAATCCTCCGAGTGAATTGATAAGCGTTGAATTCGCGACGGCTCCCGAGGAAAGAATGATGGCGCCATATGTGTCAATCACACTGGAACTAACCGCACCGCCGCCCCAGACCGTCAATGCGCCCGCATATCCGATCGAGGTATTGCTGGCCGTGGCTCCATTGCCGATCCCGAGATAACCGTCCTGATTGACCGTCGTATTCCGGACGACCGCGCCTGAAAACACATGCAGTCCGCCTCCCGAATTGATGGTCGTCGAACTGGCGGACGCTCCGGCATAAAGCTTCACCGCCCCCCCGATGTCCGTCATTGTGTTGATGGCAATGCCTCCATCGTAAATTTCCATCAGATCGTCCATTCCACTCACAACTCTTTTCCCGACTAGAGAAAGTCCGGAACTGACCAATACTCCCGATGAATACAACAGAGCCTTGTTTTCCATGATTAAATCCTCTCGTTGAACATTTCGTTCCCATTTATTGTGAACCCAAAATCATCTGTTCTCATTGGATCTGCCCTCTTGCCATGTTTCGCCACTTATCCGTTTCCAGTCGGGAAAACCGCTGAAGACGGATAAGTGTGAATTCAAGCGTCTGGTGAAAGCGAATCTAGGGGATAGCACTTTTTGCCGGCAGAACTCGCCAGAGCTGCCATATTCCCACCGTTTCCTGATACTTTACGGAAGGATTATGCTCCAATCCTCCGTTTCCATTATATACCAGATTGACGACAAAATCGATTGGAAGTTTCGAAAAATCATAAGTCATTCCATTAAATTTCAAACGGATGCAGTCTCCCTGCGGAATTTCAGCCGCAAATTCTATCAGGAGGGAACTGGAAAACTCTGCGGTCATATGGCTGAGACGATGAAAACGACTTGCATCTGGAAGAGCCTTCAGCAGCAAATTGAAGACTTCCGGATCTTCGTAACAGAAGAAGCCATTCAGGGTCTTCCCTCCCGCCATAACATAATATTGCGGATGCGCGGCGACAATACTGTTGCCCGACAGTAGAACTCTGCCCTCGAATCGGAGACCTGCCGCCCGGCTGACGGCGGCCGCCACATGCGAAGAAATTTTCGTCGGCGCAATACAGACCGGATTGAACAAAGCTCCGGCAACAAAACAGAGCAATGCAAAAAAGACACTTCCGAGCACTGGCTTGAAGAACAGCAGAAACACAGTCAGGAAGAACAACAGGGCAGACAAGAAGAAATACAGAAAAAGCTTATTGTAAGAAACTTTGTGCAATGCCGCAAGAAATGATTCCGGCAGGGACCATAGAAGAAACAGGTGCAGACAGAATACCGCCAACGCCGCAATAAGAGAAATTCCAAAACGCATCCAATATTGTTTTTTAGAATCCCATGTGGCCAATTGTGAATCCACCAGCCCCGCCAATAGAAGAAATTGCGCAATCTGGATCGCGTAGGAGACTCGCGGTTCGGTACAATGATTCCATGCGGTCACTCGCGCAAGCCATGAGGGAATTCCGAAATATTGATAGACCAGGACATAGAATATGAATCCGAAAAGAGCATAGCAGACGGTCCGATTCCGGATGTCTTTGAAGCGCAACAGGAAAGCCATGAAAAGCGGCAGAAGGATGAACTGATAGGACTGCATTTCGCACTGGTTTGAGTATATATTTTCATAAAGGGTCAGAGGAAACATCCAGCCGCGCATCAGGTCCCATGTCTGGAAAAGACCTCCGAGCCGGATGCGCTGTCCGGCCTCCGAGTTCATTGCAATGGAGATCGCGTCTTGAATCGAGCCGAAAAAAAGTATCAGCAATCCTGCCGCAGCCGCTAGAAAAACCAGCAGTGCCAAGGCTCGCCACGGGAGCATCCCGTCAGCAGCAATCTCATTTCGTATTTGGATGCTTTGGCAGACCAAAAGCACAATTCCCAATGTCACGCATGGCCAGATATGCGGGAAATAAAGTGTTGCGGCGGACACCGAAAAACTCCATGCCGCCAAGATTGCATAGAGCAGCATGACGCTGCGCCTTTTCTCCCGAAACATCCGCAATAGCGCCGCAACGGCAAGCAGTGCACCCGCCCCACAGTTTACCGGCCAGAAAGACCAGCAGGCCGCATATGGAGAAAAGACAAGGCCAGCGGCAATCACCAGATGGAACCAGGATTTTTTAGGAAATAACGTATCCAGAAGGAACATGAAAGTAAAAAGTCCGAAAAAGAGCGGAAAACACCAATACCAGGAAAGGGATTGTCTCAGTCCGAAAAAGAAAAATCCCCAATTGGCAGGACGAATGATCATTGCGGGATGCCGGACAGGTGCACCCCAGTCATGTAGAAAAAGAAAGTTCCGTCCCCCTACGCCGATATTCCTGTTGATCAGCGGAAACCGCGGATTATGATTGTAATTCTGGATTGCGGATGCTGTTCCGTGGGCAATGAATTCATCCGAACGGATTCCGCGATATTCTCCCGCCAATTTATGTTCGCCTTCGATTTCGCTGATACATCCGTTGCGAATCAGTCCGATGGATGAACCCGTGATGCCGGTCATGACACAGACTGCAAAAACGACCGGAAGCACATAATAGGGAGAAATACGACACAGGAACACCTTGATACGGCGTAACAATTCGGGGAAATAGTTTGCCCATCGCCAGATACTTTCCTCTATCCGAAAAAGATGTGCATTGAATAGGAGAAGAAGTCCGGAAATCATCAGCAATAGCAATATCCCCGCGCCGCCGGCGGAAAATACGAAAACAGAAGGAAGCTCTTCCAGTTGGATGATGGCGTAAGGATCCGTTCCTGTGGTCTTAAAGCAAAGACAATCTGCGGCATGAGGAGTTTCTGCAAGCTGGGAGGTCAGGGAAATCCGCGAAGAAAAGAGATACGGAGACAGTATTCTTTTGCGGAACCCGCCCCATTCTATCACGGAAATTTCCCGAAGATTGAAGTAAACGTCCGGTGCAACCCCGAAATCGACGCGAATACGAGCGGTCGATACGCCGAATGGCAGATAGAACCTTACTTCCGGGTAGGGGGAAGGCGGCAAGAGGCTGGCATGAGCAAAAACTCTCTGGTCCCGATTGAAAAAAGTCTTTTTCGGACTTTCATGGAAAAGTTCGAATTTTGTATAGGGAGATGTGGTAAGCAACGAAATCGCAACTTCCGGTGAAAAGAAATACCGGACAGCCGCGATCAGGGAAACGGAAAATAAAATCCAATAAAAGGCTTTTCTCAAAAAGTCCATCCTTTCACAGAAAGCTGTTGATGATTTTGAATATTGTCCATTAGTTCATCAGCACAAAATATTTAGAAAGACCGCCATTTCTGAGAATCGGCAAGATTCTGACTCCGCGCGGATTTTTCAAATGGTATCTCCACCCTCAATGTTTCGGAAATTCGGCGGACAGAAAATTTCGGAGAGCTTCCTTCCAGTGCGGCATGGGGGGCAAGCCGGTCAGCCGTAGCATCATCTTTTCCAGGCGACTGTTCATCGGGCGTGGAGCCGGGCGCGGATATTCACTGCTCTTGCACGGTACGACTTTCTGCGGGATTCCTCTCAAGGCAAAGATTTCACGCGCGAAGTCATACCATGAAGCATCTCCTTCGCATGTCAAATGAAAAATACCGGTCAGTTCCGGATGCCGGATGATCTCGCGTAATCCCCCCGCGACCGCGGTTGTACTGGTTGGATTTCCGATCTGGTCGTTGACCACTTTCAGCACCGGGCGGCTGCCGTCCGCCAACTGGAGCATCGTATGAACAAAACTCGGCCCGCCTGCTCCGTAAAGCCAGGAAATACGGCAGATCACATGATTCGGACAATGCCGCTGAATTGCCTCTTCTCCTGCGAACTTGGATTTTCCATAAATTGTGGCGCCGCCGGTCGGGTGGTCGAATTCATGATAAGGCCTGTCGGAAAATCCATCGAACACATAGTCCGTGGAAATCGCAATGAGACGGATGCCGTTGCGGTGACAAGCTGCTGCAACGTTTGCGGTGCCAAGAGCGTTAAGCCGATAAGCGCAATCGATTTCTGTTTCACAGCGGTCCACCGCCGTCATCGCGGCACAATGAATTACGACATCGGGCGCGTGAGATTTCAAAACAGCATCGAATCCGGTCGGATTCATAATGTCGCCTTCCGGCAAATCGGTTGCAACTACGTTATAGTCCATCAGGGAAGAGGCGAGAGTGCGTCCCAACATGCCTTTCCCCCCTGTCAGCAGTATCTTCATTTTAGGTAATCTTTCGTGTTATAGTCGAACAGTTCCGCTTCCACAAAATGGGGATTTCTCGTATCCTTGTCGGAGATTATGAATTCGTCCGGATTTATGCGCCAATCGATTTTCAGTGATGGATCGTCAAAAGCGATGCCCCTTTCATGTGAAGGCATATATTTGTTGTCACATTTATAGGCAAAGATTGCTTCTTCGCTTAAAACAGCAAAGCCGTGTGCAAAGCCGCGCGGGACGAACAACTGGCGTTTGTTTGTTCCGGAAAGTTCAACCGCTACATATTGTCCGAACGTAGGAGCTCCACGACGAATGTCCAGTGCGATATCCACGACGGTACCCTGTATTACGCGAACCAGTTTTGCCTGGGTATACGGAACCGCCTGAAAGTGAAGTCCTCTTAGGACTCCAAACTTCGACTTCGATTCATTGTCCTGGATGAAATCACATTCAATTTCAAATGTTGCAAGAATCTCTCTGTTCCATGATTCGAAGAAATATCCCCTTTCATCCCCCCAAAGCCTTGGTTCGAGAATTTTCACCTCTGGAATTTTTGTTGGAATTACATTCATGATGATTTGCTTACTCCTTAATGATGTGTAACAGATATTGTCCGTATTTTGTTTTCAGCATATCCTGAATGCCGTCTTTAATCTCAGATGCGCTTAGCCAGCCGTTATCATAGGCAATTTCTTGAAGACAGGCAACCTGCAGTCCTTGTCTCAACTCGATAGTCCTGATGAAATTCGCCGCGTCGAGCATGCTATCGTGTGTTCCTGTGTCAAGCCAGGCATATCCGCGTCCAAGACGTTCAACCCGGAGTTCGCCGCGTTTCAGGT
>CAYWZD010000013.1:0-25694 GCA_964462755.1 uncultured Victivallales bacterium
ACATTTCCCAGATCAGCAAGGATCGCGTGGAAAAGGTCAAGGACAAACTGGCTCTCGGTCAGGAGATCGAAGCCCGAGTCATCAAGATCGACAAGGACGAGCGTCGTATCGGGCTCAGCATCAAGGCTCTGGAAGAGGGCTATACCGAGGACGATCTGAAGGCCGCCGGCGAGGAAGTTTCCGCCGCCCTCAAGCCCGGTATGGATCTGGTCGACATGAGCAAAGTCATCGGCAATGCCCTTGACGGACTCGATGTCGTGAAAGAAGCTGAAGAGAAAAACCAATAATTCCGTCTGACGGGGAGGCTGTCTCATGCCGGACACTGAAAAAAACGGTCAACTGACCTTTGATTTCGGAAATTTGCCGGAAGAGGAAACCAGCCTCTCCCAAACGGAAGAACTGAATCCGGATTCCGAAGAGAGCGATGAGCTTTCCGGGCTCCGGGATTACGAAGAGGAAGAGTCCGCGGAATTTTCCGAGGAGCCCGAGGAGCCGGCAGCGGTTTCTGCCGGGACGGAAGAGTCCGCGTCTTCCATTTTAAAATCTCCCGATTCAGAAACGGTTTCCAAAGCGCTTCCGGAGACGCCGCAGGTTCCTGTGGCGATTGCGGAAGAAGCTCCAGCTCCCGCCGAAAATCAGGCGGAAGAAGCGGAAGAGGAACCGGAAGTCATTTATATTGAATCCCGTCCCGTCAAGAAGCCGGAACTGACGCCCCAGAATCTGAAGCGCGTTGCGCTGGCGTTTCTGTCGGCACTGCGTCCGGACGGTCTGTCGATGAATGTTCCGACGCGTCTGAAACGGCTTTGTGCGGATGCGGCGGCGTTCTGGTCGATGCCCGGCGAGAAGAAGGGAAGTCTGCGGATTTACCGGACCGCCATTGTGGAAACCCGCACCGAGGCGGATGTCGGAATTGAATGCGCGAACCGCGCCGAGCTCAAAAGTCTGCTTGACATCGCAAAGATGGAGCGGGACACTTTGGAAGGCGAAATCCGCCGGACCGAGCCCGGACTGAAGGATGAATCGACTCTGTTTTCCGAATTTGAGTTCTGGAATTATTCCAGGAGCGCCAATCCCGCCTACAAGGAATGTCTCAAGCGGATCGATGGTCTGGAATACGCCCTGTATCACGGTAGCCGCTCGGATCACATGCGTGCGGCGAAAGTCGCCTCCGAACTGTATCTGATGGTGCCCGCCGGGACGGTTTCCGCCAAGGAAGTAGCGGATTCATGGGGGCTGATTCATGTCAACGACGACCTGACTTTCCGTCTGGTGAAAGAGCCCGAGATGAGGGAATGTCCGGCGGAAAACATGCAGCGTCTTGCCCTGAACATCGCCGTGGCGGCCCGCAAGGACGTGCTTTTTGCCAACGGAATCGAGCGGGGCAAAAAAGGCGAAGCGCCCTCGGTAGGAGTCCTTCCTCACAAACGCCGCCGCTCCTGACATGAAGGGGCTGAAAGACATCCGCGCCCGTTTTGAATATTTCGGCGCCCTCGGAGTCTGCCGTCTGATCGGTTCCATGAAGAGAAGTTCCCTTGCATCGTTTGCCCGGGGGATCGGATGGATCATGTATCATCTGCCCGGATTCGGATCATTGTGTGTTCAGAATATCCGTGCGGCTTTTCCTGAAATGAGCGAAGAAGAAGTCCGTTCGACCGCGCTGCGAAGCATCCAGAATCTGCTCCTGACCCTGTGCGAATTCTTCTGGATCAAGCGTCATCCGGATGAATTCGAGTCGCTGGTTGAACTCGAACACTGCCGGGAGTGCTGTCTGAAGGGACTGGAAAAGACCGCGGACGGCACGGGGGCCATCCTCGTGACGCCGCATCTTGGGAACTGGGAATTCGCCGGACGCACTCTTGCGACCATCTTCAAATACCGGATGGCAACCGTGGTCCGGACGGCCCGGAATCCGTATCTGGACCGTCTGGTCAGCGACGGACGTCGGGCGGGGGATGTGAAAATCATCTATTCCAGAGGCGCCGCGCGCGCCATGAAACACGCCATCGACGACGGTTATACGGTCGGCATCCTGATCGATCAGAACACACGGGTCCGCGATGGCGGCGTCTTTGTGAAACTGTTCGGGATTCCGGTGCCGGTCAGTCGCGCTCCGGCCGTGCTGGCGAGGTCGAAAAACCGTTTCGTGGCGATCGGGACGGTTCTGCGCCGCGGCGACCGTTTCGAGGCAATTCTCCGGGAACTGCCGAAACCCGCCTCCGAATACGAATCCGACGAGGAGCTGATTCAGGCCCTCACCGATGTCACCGAAGAATTCATCCGAATGGCGCCGGACCAGTACCTCTGGATGTACAAGCGTTTCCAGCATATTCCCCCCGATGCTGACGAGGCTACCCGCAAGCGGTATCCCTCCTATGCCCGTGTTCCGGGCGCGAGTTTCTTTTCCCTTGCGGCCAAAGAGCATGAGCGGAAAGAAAAAGAAAGGGAAGGAAAGTGAAGGATATGCCGGGGGAGCTCTCCACTTATTGGTTCGGCAGTCCCCTGTCGAACTGAATTTTTCCCGCTTCCCCCATGATGTTTTTTTCGGATGAACTGTGCCGGGAATTTTCAGTTCGCGACGGAGTCACGAACCTACCACGTCATTTCCATTTTCCGGGGGATCAGAAATTGAACTCCATCTGATCGGAATCCTTCTTGGCGGGAGGAGGCGTTGTGCCGGCGATTTTGTCAAGTTCCCGCAGAATGCTGCGGAGTTCCATCCGTTCGGCGATTTCCCTGATTTTCGTGTAATCGGGAGGATTCTTGCGGACGAAGGAGATGTCCTCCAGCGGAATGGCGCGATCCAAGTTGATCAGTTTTCGGTTGAGGCGGAGAATCTCCGCGGAGGACGCAATTTTTTCCCGGAGGGTTTCCCGCGCGATCTGTTCGGGCGCCGCGAGCATGGCGTCGATGGAACCGAACTGCGAGATCAGGGCGGCGGCGGTTTTGGGACCGACGCCTTCCACGCCCGGGATATTGTCGGAAGAATCGCCGACCATTGCGAGATAATCCACGATGCCTTCCGGCGGGACCCCGAACTTGTCGAGGGTCGCCTTCGCGTCGCGGACGAGAAAGCCTTTGCCGTCATGATCGGGCACAAGCATCTGCACGCGGGCGTCAATGATCTGGGAGAGGTCCTTGTCGGCGGAAACTACCTTGACCGGACGCGGGGCGGACTTTTCCGCGATGCATGCGATCAGGTCGTCGGCTTCGAACCCTTCCTTTTCGAAGAGGGGCCACCCGAAGGCTTCGATGAGCTCCCGGATGGTCTCCATCTGAGCGCGAAGGTCCTCCGGCATGGGGGGGCGGTTCGCCTTGTACTGCGGGGCGAGCGCGAGACGTGCGGCGCAGCGTCCCTTGTCGAACACGAATGCGCCGTCCCAGTTCCCGTAGTCCTGCTGGAGTTTCAGGAGGAATTTTGCCATGGCGAAGACCGCGTTGGACGGGACGCCCGCGGCGGTCGTCAAAGCGCGCACGGCATAATATCCGCGATATATCTGCGAATAGGAATCCACCAGCAGAACGGGATTTTCCACGCCGTTTCCCTCCTTATTTCTTGAGGTTGATGACGGCGGGATCGTAGTCCGCGGGCGCCTGGTAGCCGAGAAGTTCGACGACCGTTGCCGCGACGGAACTGATTCCGAGGCCGGATTTGAGTTCGGAGGAATATTCGCACTTGCTCTCCGGGTCGTAAATGATGCACGGCACGGGATTGAGCGAGTGCGCGGTCTTGCGTCTCGGAGCGCCGGAGGCGTCGCGTTTGACTTCGCCCTTCTTGTCATGTTCATACATATCGTCGGCGTTGCCGTGGTCGGCGGTGACGAGGAGGACGCCGCCGGCTTTCTGAATGCTTTCATAGACGCGCTGGAGGCAGATGTCCACCGCGCCCATGGCGACCTGAACCGCCTGATAGACTCCGGTATGGCCGACCATGTCGCCGTTGGGGTAGTTGAGGCGGATGAAGTCGTAGGAGCCGCTTTCGACCGCCTTGCAGACCTCGTCCGTGATTTCCGCGCACTTCATCCAGGGACGCTGCTCGAAGGGAACGATGTCCGAAGGAATGAGCTTGTAGACTTCGGTGGCGAACTTGCCGGAGCGGTTGCCGTTGAAGAAGTAAGTGACGTGCCCGTATTTCTGTGTTTCGCTGATGGCGAACTGGCGGACGCCGGAATTGCTGAGGAACTCGGCGAGGGTGCGGCTGATTTCCGGGGGATTGACGAGGTAATGGTTGGGGATATGGAGGTCGCCGTCGTATTCCATCATGCCGGCGTAGAAGACGTTCGGCTTGACGCCGCGGTCGAAATGGTTGAATTCGGCGCCCTGGTCGAAGGTCTGGCTGATCTCGATGGCGCGGTCGCCGCGGAAGTTGAAGAAGACCACCGCGTCGCCGTCCTTGACGGGGCCGACGGGCGTGGAGCCGTCCTCGGAGATGACGAACGGGGGAAGGTCCTGGTCGATGGCCTTGGTTTCGTTGCGGAGAGTCACCACGGCGTCATGGGCGTTCTTGAAGAAGCGGCCCTTGCCCTGGACATGGGTTTCCCAGCCCTTGCGGACCATGTCCCAGTTGGCGTTGTAGCGGTCCATGGTGACGACCATGCGTCCGCCGCCGGAAGCGATCTTGAAGTCGGGACCGAGCGTCTTGAGATATTCTTCGAAGGGATCGATGTAGTCGAGGGCGGAGGTTTCGGGAACATCGCGGCCGTCGAGGAGGATGTGAATGCGGACTTTGGAAACGCCCGCGGCCTTGGCGCGTTCGAGCATGCCTTTGAGGTGAGCGATGTTGCTGTGGACATTGCCGTCGGAAAAGAGTCCGAGGAAGTGAAGGGTTCCGCCTTTTTTGGCGGTCTCGATGACTTTCTTCCAGGTTTCGCCTTCAAACATCTTGCCGGAGGAGATGGCTTCCGTTACCAGTTTCGCACCCTGCGCGAAGACGCGTCCGCAGCCCATGGCGTTGTGGCCGACTTCGCTGTTGCCCATGTCCTCGTCGCTGGGAAGTCCGACCGCCGTGCCGTGCGCCTTGAGGGTGGTGAACGGCAGATCCTTCATCAGTTTGTGGAGGAACGGGGTAGGGGAGTCGAGAACGGCGTCGCCCTGCGCGTATTTGCCGATTCCGACGCCGTCCATAATCATCAGGACGACGGGTCCGCGGCGTTTCGTGAAAGCGGGGTTCAATAGAAGTTTGTCAGTCATAATCATGTCCCTTTCGTGAAATTGCACAACCCGGTAAATTACACTCAAAATGCGTCCGATTCAAAGGAGGAATGCAATCTTTTGCGAAAAAAGCCCCTTTTCAGGGGTGGAGAGGCAGACAACCGGATGAGTTTCCGCGGAGACGGTTTCGGATGTGACTGGTGAGGGATCGCTTTTTCTGTCGTGTTATTCCGAAATGTCCTCATTCCAGAGAACGGGGTGTTCCTCGATGAAGTGCTTCATCATGTCGATCAGAACGGGATCGTTGACGATGGTCACGTTGATCCCGCGCGAGCGTAGAAATTCGGGTTCCCCGGGAAAGTTCACGTCTTCTCCGACGACCACGTCAGGGATTTTATACAGGGCGATGGCGCCGGAACACATGATGCATGGGGAGAGCGTTGTATAAAGGGTGCATGCCCGGTAGAACTTTGCCGGATGGCGTCCCGTGTTGGCAAGTGTGTCGATCTCGCCGTGAAGGACCGGACTGCCCGATTGTATCCGGCGGTTGTGTCCGCGTCCGACGATTTTCCCCTGATGCACCAGAACGCCGCCGATTGGAAGTCCTCCTTCCTTCAGCCCCGTCAGGGCTTCTTCGTAAGCCGCTTGAAGAAATTGATCCATAACATCCCCCCTTTGCCTGAGAATTTTTCAAGGAGTATCGTCTTGCCGCCGAATGGAGACGCGCCCTTATCTGGAAAGATACCGCCGGAGAGCGATTTTTCAAATTCAAAATCAGGTCCGGTTTCATGAAAGGGAAAAATCTCTGGAATCATGCGCTTTCGAGTATCTTGATGAATAATCAGGCGAGCATATCCTTGGGAATCCGGAAAACCTTGAGCGCGTTTGTGTAGAAGATTCTTTCGTGTTCGGATTCAGGCACGATGCTTTTGATTACATCCGCATACTCGGCCGGGTCGACCAGCGGCCAGTCCGTTCCGAAGAGGAACTTCTCATAGTTCACAAGATAGTTCATCCACATGCCGATGTAGTTGGTGTAGGCCCGGTTCTTGAGGAGATAGTCGTCCGCCTTGAATTCGCCTTCGATCAGGCCGGAAAGGTCGATGTAGACATTCGGATTCCGGGCCGCGACCGCGGTTGCGTCGACGATCCACGGGTTGCCGTAATGGGCGATCACGATGTTGAGGTCGGGGTAGAGCTTCGCCAGTTCGTCGACGGCCAGCGGGTGCGAATATCGCAGAAGTCCGTGTCCGCCGGCGGTTTCTCCGGTATGGATGACCAGCGTCTTTTCGCATTTCATCAGAAGGTCGAGAAATGGGAAATGGCGCGGGTCGGCCGGATACACCGATTCGTAGCCGCAGTAGAATTTCAGCCCGACGCAGCGGGGATCGGCAAAGGTTTTTGCGAATTCCTTCAGCAGGGACGGCGTGTTTTCCTGCGTGATGGCGCTGCTGTGGATGCCGCAGCAGTAGACGGAGCGGTCTGGAAGGGTATGGGGAAGTTCCGGTTTCCCGTTCGATTCGCGGCTGGCTCCCATGAGGATTCCGACAATAAGTTCGTCGTTTCCGTAACGGGAGTAATCCGGGATTTCTCCCGGGAAACAGTGCAGATGCGCATCGATGATTTTCATGTGAATTCCCGTTTCATGTTTCCGAGCCTGGAAATAGTTCCGGAGAACCGGCGTCTGCTTCAATTTGCGGGACCTCGGTTCCGTTCAGGAGAGCCGCTTCGTCGTCCTCGTCGGGCTGCAGGCGACGCGGAATGGTCTTGTTTTTGCTCATTTTGACACCCAGCTTACGCAGCTTTTCCGCGGAAAGGACGACACTTTGCGCGTGCTCCTCCCGTTTCAGTCGGCGGATGGACTGTTCGTAGCTTTTCTGCGCGCATTCGAGGTGTTTTCCGACATCGTCGAACTGTTCGTAGAAAGCATATACGCGGTCCAGCAGCTGGGACGCCGTGTCTAGGATCGCCTGCTGATTGCGGTCTTGTTCCTCCCTCGTCCACGCGATGTGGATGATTTGGAGAAGGGCCATCAGATTGGGCGGACTGACGATCATCACCTTGCGCTTGAACGCATCGTTCCAGAGGCTCGGTTCGGAAATCGCGGCGAGGTTGTAGGGCGCTTCGTTCGGGATGAACATGATGACGAAATCGACCGGTTCATGTCCCGTTTTGCTGAGGTAGGCGGAGTAATTCTTCCGGCAGAGTTCGTCCACGTGCGACTTCACGCTCCGGATGTGTCTCGCCAGCGCTTCCTTCCGGACGGCCTCGTCTTCCGCGTTCATGTAGTCGACGTAGGCGGTCAGACTGACCTTGCTGTCGATCACGAGGTCCTTGCCGTCCGGGTAATGAATGATCACGTCCGGTCGCATCATCCGGCTGCTGGCGTCGTTGCGGAGGGCGTTGCCGTCGTCGTCCCGGAGCGTTTCCTGACACTCATAATGAACGCCGGGCTTCAGTCCGGACCGTTTCAGGATGTCTTCCAGAATCATCTCGCCCCAGTCTCCCTGGGTTTTCTGTTCTCCCTTCAGCGCGCTGACAAGATTTCGGGCTTCCCCGCCGATGCGCTGGGTCTCGTTCATCATTTTTTCCAGCTGTTCCCGGAGGGCGGAATTGATCTCCGTTGTTTTGAGTTTGGAGTCCTCGACGGAGGTTTTGAACTCGGTCATTTTTTCTTTCAGGGGATTCAGAATGTATTCCAGCTGTTCCTTGTTGAAGTTCTGGAGTTTGCCCGATTTCTCCTCCAGAATCTTTTCCGAAAGGGACTTGAATTCCTCTTTTAGAAGATCGATTTTCGCCTGCCAGACCTTTTCCGTTTCCAGACGGTTCTCCTCATACTGTTTCACGAGGGCGGCGATTTTTTCTTCGAGAGCCGTTTTCTGCGTGTCGAAGACCTGCTGACGGGCGCTCAACTGTTCCTGATGTCTTTTTTCGTGAAGCTGGAGTTCCTTCGCATGGGATTCCTCCCGCATGGACAACTCCCGCTGTGCGGCCTGTTCCAGAAGTTTCTTTTCGGATTCGAACTGCCGTCCTGCCGCGGACAATGCTGTATTGGCCTCGGCGACGGACAGTTTCGCCCGGTCGAGCTCCTTCTGGAGTTCGGACAGGGCGTTGAGCTGGGACTTGAGGTATTCCGACTCGGAAAGGACTTTCGTGAACTTGAATTTGACGACCAGCTGTCCGATGAAGAAGCCGAGTCCGAGCCCGAAAAGCAGAGAGATTGCGATCCATAAATATTCCATGAGATTTTCCAGTTCCTTTCACAGAGCACATTACACTATTCCTGAAAACGGAAAATGTCAAGCCGGAATGAGCGGATTCCCGGTTTCGCGCCGGGCTTTCCGGACCGGACGGCTCAAGCAAACGGATCGTCGTCCGGATCTTTGTTCCAGAGATATTCGAGCGACTCCGCCACACGGAGCGCGGCTGTTTCGCTGAAAGCATCGGAAAGATACCCCAGCGCCATATCGATTCCCGCGCTGACGCCCGAGGAGGTGCGGAACTTGCCGTCCGCCACCCAGCGCGCCTTCCGTTTCCAGCGGACCGCCGGGCCCTGCTGAATCACCCAGTCCCATGCGAGTTTGTTGCCGGTCGCCTCGTGTCCGTCCAGAAGACCGGTCCGGGCCAGCAGCGCCGAGCCGGTGCAAACGCAGAGGACTTCTTCGCTGATGGACGCCAGCGCTTTCAGCTCCCCGATGAACGTTGGATCGTCGACCAGTTTCCGGGTGCCGAAGCCGCCGGGGATGAGAAGGATGTCGTGCCGTCCGATTTCCGTGGTCGGACGGGTATTGATCCGGACTTTTGCCGAGCCTTCGATTTCACCTCCGAAACGGGAGAAATAGTCGAGGCAGAAGCGATCCTGCAGGCGGCCGAAGACTTCCGCCGGACCGAGCGCGTCGAGTGTGGTGAATCCGTCAAAGCAAAGCACATTGATCTGTTTCATTGAAGCATCCTTTTGTTTGAAACTCCCTGAAAAGCGGCTGAGACTTCGCGCGTGCCGTTTGTTCGGACGACAGGTTGAGGTTGCAGAATCTCGTTTTTCATGTCATTTTAAATCATAAAAATAAGCGAAAGAACCAAAAGATAAAATAAGAAATGTTCCGAGAAGAAGCTCAATGTGAATATCATTCGTTTTCATGAAGCAGGAGTTGCATGTAACCATGACAAATGAAACCAGGGATAATATTGTCGAGATGATGAATCCTTTTTTTCTGTGATCCATAATAAAAGACTCGACGGCGACGGAAGAGGCGGAAATGATATACCCAAGAAGCGGCGCAATGAAAATCAATACATATATATAATATCTGGAGCCGGACTCCGCTGTGTGCGTGAAGGTTGTGTTGAAGAATTTCACGGAGCTCCACAGATAAGATATAAACACCACAATAACCGATAATACTCTCCAGTCGCCTCTGGTCAGTTTGAACATGATCAACTTCCCCATGACAGTATGAGCCTTCAAAACGGGATGCAATTAAGGCGTTTGTTTATCTGTGAACCGGAATGTTTTGAACGTTCTTTTGTCTGAAATAGTCCCCCGTTTGCGGAAGTATACAACCATGGAAATTAAAAATCAAACCATGAATCAAGAAATTGTTCCGCAACTTGTCCGGGACAGAATGAAAATCTGGAACGGTGCATTTGGCGAGAACGCCGCATCCTCCGCTTTGTTGTCAACTTTTTTTGTTATTTTTTTATTTTGCTCTTGACATCGCCGGAGAAATCGAGTATAATAGTGCTTGTTGACCGGTAAACAAGAAAGGGAACCAAGATGGCAATCACCTGCAAAGAAATCGCCGCACAGGTGGGCGTTTCAAGGCAAGCCGTGTATTCGGTGCTGGGGAATAAAAGCGTCTGTCATGTTTCAGCGGACAAACGCGAACAAATTCTGCACCTTGCCAAAGCCTATCACTACAAGCCGAATCACGCGGCGGTTCGGCTGAACGGCAAGCCGACCCGTACGATCGGTGTCATCATGGACGGTCTTACCAATGTCAGCGGACTCCGGCTGATGCGTCTTTCGACACGGCTGTATCTGGAAGGATACACGTTGCAGTCGGTTCTGTTTTCCGGAACGGCGCAGGCATGCGATGCGATCGGAAACTTTATCGCTACCGGAGTGGACGCGGTGGTTTTTCCCTATGTCGTGCTCGAACATATCAGACCTGAAGACATCAGCATTCCGGCGGTCATCCTCGGCCGGGAAATCGAAGTGGATTATGCCTTTGGAACGGAATTGACTACACGCCATCTGATCGAAGTTCACGGACACCGCAAGATTCTCATGCTCATTACTGAAATGCTTTACGGCGCAGTCTCCAAATACCGCGGATATCGGCAGGCGCTTGAGAAAGACGGACTCGAAGTCTTTCCGGCGATCGAAACGATCGGCAACCAACACTTTGAGTCGCAGCTGCTGAAATATCTGGAACGGGGAGTCACCGCGATCGTGACCGGCGGAGATGTATTCGCGGCACAGTTGATCGACTTTCTCCGCGCCCGCGGCATCCGGGTGCCGGAAGATGTTGCGGTGACCGGTTTCGACGGGATCGGCACTCATCCCGAATTGACTTCGGCGATCGATCCTCTGGCCGAAACAGCCGCGGCAACTGCCGAACTGGTGTTGGAAAAAATCCGTGGCAACGTGCTGAACACGGTTCCAGTTCGAATGATCCGTCCCGGATTGCACCTTGGCAGCAGTTGCGGCTGTCCGCCGGTGAAACAACCGTATTTTGCCTATTCCTACGAACGTAACTAACTGGGAGATTTTACTTCATGGCACAGGGAGTCATCATTGCCGGATCGGGGCGCGGCTGTGCGTTTGCCCGTCAGCTTTCCGAGAACCGTTTGCGCAAGGTCGTCGCGCTGGTCGAGCCGCGCGTATCCATCCACCCTGAATTGCGGCAGAGGTTCGACATCGAATACCAGTCGCCGGAAACCGTGCTGATCCCTTCGCTGGAGGAAGCGCTGGCGCGTTTTCCAAAAGAAGTTGCCGATACGGTTGTCATTGTCACTCCGAACGACACCCACGCGGAACTCCTTCGCCTGTCGCTGGAGGCCGGACGGCATGTCATGCTTGAAAAACCCGCCGCCGCCAGTCAGTCCGGCCTCGAAAAAATTGCGCGTGTGCATGCCGAGCATCCCGATCTGGTCGTTCAACTGGGCTTCGTTCTGCGCTTTTCCGAGTATTTCCGCAAGGTCAAGGAGATCATCGATTCGGGCGATCTCGGACAACTGGTTCTCATTCAGATGAACGAATGGCTGGATTTCCAGCACAGCGGCGGCGCCTACCGGCGCGGGTGGCGGCGGAAACAGGCGGCCACCGGCGGCTTCCTCAATGAAAAATGCTCGCACGACCTCGACCTCATGTGCATGTTCAAGGACGGACAATCCGAGCCGGTTTCGGTTTACTCGGTGGCGGGAACGCAGATGTTTTCCCGAACCGGAACGGCGGAATATTGCTCTGCGTGCGACGACCGGAGCTGTCCGTTCCGATCGCCCGGACAGCAGCCCCCGCAGTTGCGCTTCCAGTTATACTATGATGAAAAGGCGATGGATCGCTGCGTTTTTCGTTCGGATGCGGACATTTTCAACATCCAGAGCGTGACGACCCGCTTCGCAGACGGGACGCAGGGGATTCTGACGCTGGTTCCCTATTCGGCGCGTCCGGGACGTTCGCTGGTGATCCACGGTACCGACGGATATCTGGAAATGAACGAGGGTGAGCTCAAAGTCGCCAACTATCGCCGCAGCGGGATGGAATTGCATCCGGTTTCGTTCACCGGGGAAAACTATGACGGACACGGCGGCGGCGACGGTTCCATCCTGCCGGAGCTTTTTGAATGCATCCGCACCGGGAGTCGCCCATCGGCAACGGTTTATGACGGGCTTCGCGCCTCGGCGATCGCCTTCGCCGCGGACGAAAGCGCCCGCACCAATACGGCAATCAATTTGACGGAACGTCTTAATAAACTCAAATGAAAGGAGTTAACACATGAAATCATCCGGACACATTTCCAAACTTTTCACTCCATCGCGGCGGACTGGGGAACATTTTCGCGCGAGCAATTTCACATTGATTGAACTCCTGGTCGTGATCGTGATTATTGCGATTCTGGCCGCAATGCTGCTCCCCGCGCTGAGTAAAGCGCGGGATCGCGCCAAAATGGTCAAATGCATGGCCCATTTGAAGCAAGTTTCGCTGGCGACGCTCCAATACATCGATGACAACAAGGGCTGGGTGCCGCCGATCTACTCGGACAATTACCCGTATGCCATCCGCTGGTGGGGCGGCGGCGGAAACGGTCCCGGAGCCGCTTTGCTGGTCACGCTGAACTATCTGCCGGGAAATGGGAAAAAACCGCCGACCGATCCAACGGCGACCATCAGTTTTGAAATGTTGAACTGTCCGGTCAACCTGAAATACGGGTACGCCACCACGATTTTCTGGCACATGGGAGGAACCAATACCGCTTCGGCAGCGACAAGTTTACGGCGTTTTCCGTCGGACCGTTACAAACAATGTTTGTTCGGCGATCTGATTACACTCACCAGCCGCAACCATGACCAGAACAGCAACTGGGCATGGCCGGACGGTTCGGTCAGTTCGCGCAAAGGAAATCCCCTGCCGTACAACCGGACGGTCGCCGGCAATACTTACTTCTATCCGGTCTATCTGAACTTCTGAAAAGGGACAAACATAATGAAACCATATACATGGCTGCTGCCGCTGCTGCCGCTGCTGTCTCTCATGGGCGCGGACGCCCCGGATATTCAGAAAATCAACTTTCATTCTCCGAATAAAAGCGCTGTCATCGAACGGATTTCCGACAATGGCGCTCCGGCGGTCCGCTTCACCGCCCCGGTTTTTTCCGAGTTGCGGATGCCGTTTCAACCTCCGGCGGACTATTCGGAATTCGACGCTCTGGAATTCCAGTTCAAACTCGACCGCACTATGGGCGTTGGTTTCGGGTATCTATACAGCATCACCGATCCGAAAAAGTGGGGCAGTCGTCAGGAATTCAGCCTCAATCAGGCGCTCGGTCAGGGACGGACTCTTCCCGGCAGCCGCTGGATGACCGGTCGGATCAAGCTGGAACCCTCCGCCACATTCAATCCGAAACAGATAAGGATGATTTCCTTCGGCATCACCGACCGCCATTCCCCGATTGACCGTTCGACGCCGCTGAGCTTCATGATCAAGGACTTCAAGCTGGTCAAACACGTCGCCGCCCCGGTCAGGGGCGACCGTGACCTCGCGGCCGCATTTGAGCGCCAGCGCCGGATTTTTAAGCCTGATCTGTCCCCCATTGTCCCGGCCGCACCATCGAAAAACGGTCCCGCAATTGTGCGTGACGGTTTTCCTGCCGCCGAAATCGTCTCCGCCAAAAACGAATTGCCCAAAAGCGCCGAAGAACTCCGGCATTGGCTGAAAGCAATCACCGGAGCCGAACTGCCCATTCTCGCTGTCCCTTCTTCCGCGAACAATATCAAAATTTTCATCGGGCGCGACTTCGCCGCCCCCCGTTACGCCGATGATCTCGCCCGCCTTGCCGGAAGCGACGGCTATGCCATGCGCCGGAACGGCAATCAAATCCATCTTTTTGGCGCTGAACCGCGGGGGACACTGAATGCCGTCTATGCTTTTCTCGAGCGCAACAGCGACCTGATCTGGCCGCGTCCGGCGCCGGCAATGGAGGCGGTATTCACGCCGTCGCGTGATTTTTACGCCGCCGACTGTGACGCCCTCGAACGTCCGAAGAGTTTCCGGCGCGGCTGGGGCACCAACGGCGGGCTCAATATACAGGATGAAATCTGGAACACGCGCAACTTCTGCAACGCTCCGGCAGGGGGCGGCGGATTCGACCCCGGCAACCGGACCCGGATTCCGTGGGGGAATTTTCTGACTTACGGAGGCGGTCACAATCTGTATCTGTTTCTGTCCGGCAAAGATTACTTCGAAAAGCACCCAGAATATTATCCGCTGATCAACGGCAGGCGGCAGTATCCCCATGTGATGGAAAATAATCCGTGCTTCACCAATCCGGCGATGCTCGATGCCTTCTGCGAAGCCGTAATTGCCCGTCTCCGCCGCGAGGCTCTGCCGCCCAATTCGAGCTTGGCAATTCAGATCGAAGACAACTGGGGGCTTTGCGAATGTCCAGGCTGTCTCGCGCCGATTTCCCTGCCGGACGGGACGAAACTTCCGGTCGAAGCGGCGAATTTCCGTTCGACACAGTTTTTCCTGTGGATGAATGAAGTGGCCGAACGTGTGCTCAAGGAGTTTCCCGGATTGAAGTTTCATACCTACGCTTATTTTTTCACGGCGCCCGCTCCGGCGGTAAAGGTTCATCCGGCGGTCGGGGTCAAGTTCTGCCCGTATGTGCGGCCCAATGACAAGTATCCGATGTTCAGCCCGGTCAACGGCGAGTGGTTCGACCGTCTTGCGGCGTGGAGCCGGATTTCTCCGAGGGTGATTCTGCGCGAATATTACGGATGCGGCATGGCGTTTCCGCGTCCGCTTGCCGAAGTGGTGGCGAATGACCTCCGCGCCGCGCTCAAACTCGGCGTCCGCGAGTACACCAGCGAAATCGTTCCGGACCGCGGACAAAGTTCATGGGAGAAGCAGAACCGTCATTACCAGGAGGTCTGGGATGCTTCATTGCTCGATTTCTGGGTCATCACCCGGCTCTGGTGGAACCCGGATCAGAATGTGGAACAGCTCCGCCGCTATTTCTATCAGAGGGCGTTCCGGACGGCGGCGATGCCGATGGCGCGTTACTATGCACTGCTGCGCGAAGCGTGGTACCGCGACACGCTCCCCTCGACTTGCGGCGACGGCGAAGTGAATTCGTTTAAGCACTATATCATCGGGAACCATCTGGAGGAACCTATGCGGAAACTGCTCGATGAAGCCGAAAAACTGGCCGATCATCCGGTTTCACGGGAACTCATCCGCCGTCACCGCGCCCGCTTTGAGGCGTGGGCCAAGGCCGCGCGTGAACTCAAAACGCCGTCGGGGGCGGCTCCCCTGCTGACGGAACCGGACTTCTCCAGAGGACTGGAACTGACCGATTTTCCGCTGATGGGCAAACCGAAGGAGAAAGCGCCTGCGGCGACTTCTGCGCGGATCTTTCATGACGGAAAAAGTCTCCATGTCCGCGTGTTCTGCGCCGCGGACCCCGCCGGACTGACGGCGAACGGGTCCAAGGTTTCGACGGAACGCTGGACGTCCGGCGACCATGTCGAGCTTTTTCTCTCCGACGGCAAAGACCCGAACCGTTATTATCAGTTCGCGGTCGACTGTCTCGGCAACCGCTGCAACCTGGATAACATCGACCGGATGAAGTGGAACGGACAATGGCGGAGCGCTGCGCGCAAGACCGCCGCCGGATACGAGGTCGATTTCATCATCCCGTTTGAGACGATCCGGTTTACTCTCTCCAAACCGGACCTGAAGATGCTCCTGATGCGCGAAAGCGGCACCCCGAAATTCTTCACCAGCTGGGGCGGTGGCAAGGTCCACCAGCCGGGAGAATTCGGCAGCCTCAAACTGATGCGCTGATGCAAACGGTATCACTCTGGCGCAAACGGGTCTGCCGTCCGCATCCTCAAAAAAATGGGTCTGCTTCATGAAAATCATCTCATCCAACCTCGATCCTGCCAAAACCGCCTTTCTGGAAGAGGAACTCGGCACGGTGCTCGCGTTGGCGCGGGCGCGCGGCGTAAACATCCCCGACGGCAATATCCGCTTTCATGCCGAAAACCTGGAGAAGGTGCGTCCGGACGACCGCCCGTTCGTGGACTATCTGGAGCGAAAACGTCACGAACAGTCGTATCGTCTGGAAGGCTTTACAGTATATGGAGGCGGGTATCCCGGAGTTCTTTACGGTTTTTACGCGCTCCTCCGGCGCGAGCTCAACGTGGGATTTCACGGCATTACGGATGAGGATATTCATTTTTACCGTCGCCGAATGCCCGAGTCCGACGCGGCCGCGCCGCGGGTGGTTCTTCGCGGCATCAACGGGCTGTTCACTATCCCGGAGCGGCTGAACGATCCGTCGTTCCTAAAACGCTTCATGCTCTTCATGGCGCGCAATCAGTGGAACATGATTCTCTGCCACGCCAAATTCTGGATTCATGCGGAAGCGCGGCGCGAAATTCTCGATTATGCCGGGCTTTGCGGAATCGAATGGGTGACGGGCGGGCATTCGATGGAAGTGTTTCTGCCGGAATCGCTTTTTGAGGAGCATCCGGAGTGTTTCGGAATGCGCGAAGGCAAACGCTGTCTCAAAGGGCCGGTCTTCACTCCCGATCTCGGCGTGACGGTCACGTCGCAGATTCAGCCGTGTTTTTCCAACCCGGACACTTGCCGCCGAATCGCGTGCAACATTGCCGATTACCTCGAAAAATATCCTGAATGCGATATTTTTTCGCTCTGGCCGCACGACGGCGCCAACAACTTCTGCGACTGCCCGGAATGTCGCGCGCTGACGCCCTATGACCAGATGCTCCGTCTGGCCGAAGCGGTGCTCCGTCACGCGCCGCGCCCGGTTTATCTGGAACTTCTGGCCTACTGTGCATTGCTCAATGTGCCGCCCGAACCGCGTCGTCAGGAGCGGAGCTACACTTTGTTCTGCCCTTATTTGCGGCACTATGAAACACGGTTCGACGCGCCCCATCCGGCTCCGGAATCGCTGCGGCTGGGGAATCTCTACCCGGAACCCGAGCCAGTCAATCCGGACGACGACCGCGACTACGGCATCCTCTGGAACCGTTGGACGGAGTATCTCCGGAAGTCCCGGGGGACGGCGGGCGTCTTCGCCTACTACCAGCTGGCCTTTTACGATGTCCGCGGAGTCGGTGACCGAATCCGTTATTTGCGTTATCCCCCGCACGAACAAGTCGTCGCTGAACTGGATCGCTTCATGGCCGACGGCATGCAGGTTTATTACGACTGTTCCTGTCCCTATCCGGGCTTCTGGCCGGATGCGTCGCTGTATACCTATCATGCACAGCGGCTGTTTTCGCCCGGATTCGATGCACGGGAAGCGGTGGCGCGCTACGAGGAGGAAGTCCTCGGGGAAGCAGCCGGACCGCTTCTTGCAATCTGCCGGGCGCTCGACCGGGGCGACCGCGAACTGCCGAACGCCCTTTTTGAACGTCTCGACCACGCGGCGGAAAAGCTTGCCGACAACCGGGGCGAGCGGCTCAAAGTGTGGGGAAAATATGTCCGGCTCATTACCGCCTCGCGGCGGGCGTTCTGTGCCGGAGATGCGGACGCGGTCCGTGCGGCGGAAGAGGCAGCCATCACCCTCTTCGACCATCATGCGGAATGCCTGGAAAACCATCTCGAAACCGGATGGATGAAACGTATCTCCCAAAGCGCACTCCTGCATGGTGAAAAACGGTCCAACATTCTGGCATAGCGGCGTCCCGTTTCACTTTGGGTGACGGGAGGCTTCCGGCTGGAGAATGAGACACTTCAGAAAACAAGGAATCGGAAACCGCGCGGAGGCACTTTCATTTCCAGACGGCCGTCCCGGATCACAAAATGACCGTCGGCGGGCGCGAAGCCGTCCTTGCCTTGAAAGGTTCCCGTTTTGCCGAAGAGGGCCTTAGTGTCCACATTCAGCACGACATTTTCTTCGCGGTCCGTGTCGTTGAGGACGGCGAGGAGGGCCTTGCCGTCGCGGCTGAAAGCGGACGCCATGACCCGGTCCGTCGAGGGCGAAACTTTGCGGACGGGACCTTCTTTCCAATATGGATGGAAGACCACTTTTTCATCCCAGGGAAGTTCGTCCTGAATCTTGTAGAAACGATGTCCTTCCTTGCGGGTGCTCCAGCCGTTCATGAAGTTTAGGTTGTGGACCGCAAGATAGCCGAGGAAATGACGGCAGGCGTAGTCCATCTTCGGCTGATCCGAGGCCCATTCTGCGGCGCGTTTGGGGTTGAAGAGCTGGAGGGCGCGAAGGAATTGCGGGATCAGCCAGATTTCCTGTTCGTTGGAGCGGGCGGTGTAGGCGATCCGGAGCAGATCGGGCGTGAAAACGTCGTAATAGGATTCTTTTTCCGCGACCGCGCGGTCGTAGGATTCGCCCTGAACCAGAAGGTCCGCGAAGGAGTCGGCGGGCGTGCGCGTGCTGATCAGATGATACACGAACATGGCGTCCGGGTTCTTCTGTTTGAGGAGCTGATAGGTGCGTTTGTTGAATTCGCGGGTGCCCCTGATGTCGAACGTGGTCTGCGGCACGCCGAAATCGTCGACCCACGCACAGCCGTGCGCGGCATTGGCGCAGGACTTCGGCCATGAGAGGTCGTAGTAGAGGTTTTCAACGCCGAATTTGGGATTCGCCACCAGTTTTGCGATGCCGGAAAGTTTGTAGTCGAAGAAACTCCTGCAATCCAGACAGGCATAGGTGAATGTAACCTTGTCACGCCGGTCGCGGGAAGAAATATCGCTGTCTACGCAATAATCCCCGAGATTCGGAAGCGGGGAATGCCAGAGCCAGCCGAAGTAATTCCAATCCGGGGAATAGGGGGAGACCCCATGCGGCGCGGTGTAGTAGAAATTGCGCCAGTGACGGCTTTCCCGTTCGCGTTTGATGGCGTCCAGACGCTTGAGATCGAATGTGGTTTCGTCGAGATACTCGAAGTATTTCTTTCCGAAGGGAGTCCAGACCAGCACATTGTCCGATTCGCGGAAGGTTTGCGCTTTCTTGTTTTTGGGCTTGACCGGGGTTGCCTGAATGTAGAATTCGACGGTGCGCGCCTTTTCCAGCTTCATGGAGGTGTCGACCAGATTCCAGACGACTGTCGCGGTTTCCGGGGTCAGTTTCAATTCCATGGAACGGCTTTTGTCTTTGACGTGCCAGCCTTTGAGGTTGGCCATTCCGGCCATAAGTCCGACGTCATCGCCTCCGATCCAGAAAAACGGCATGGCGCTGAGGTCGTTTGAAAGGAGAGTCCGGGTTTCCCTGCGGAGGTCCACCTTGCTCATAATGCCGCGGTTGTCGTCGAACGAGGAAAGGTTCTTGCGGAGCAGGGGGATTTCCAGAGTCATGGAACGGATTTCCTCCGCACCTTCCGGGAGTTCTTTCAACGTGAACCAGAGACATCCGTCGTATTCGGCTTTGACCGTGAGGTCGAAACGCACTTTCCCCGCGCTTCCGGCAAGTTCGCAGAAGGCCTCATACCCGTTTGGGGCTGCACGGTTCTTCCGCATGGTGAACGGGACGGTTTTTCCATTGACTTTGAGAAGGATGTCGCCGGACAGAAGTTCGTTTCCGCGGGAGACGATGGAGCTCATCAGCCCCTGTCCGCCGAATTGGTAGGTGCGCCCATGACAGGCGATCACGGAACCATCCGCTTTCAGGGGAGTCCACGGCGGCGGGACAACTTCGGAAAGTCCCGCACGGCAACCCATCCACGGGGGATTTTTTCCGGGAATGCGGATGTCTTCCGTGTTGGAATAGAAGACTTTTTCCGTCGGGCCCAGACAGGCGATCCGGATTTCATAGTCGCCGGGAGGAACCGAACCGATCGGGAAAACGACGTCATCCGAGGCCATATTCGTACGGATGTCTTTTTCCTGGTTCAGGACCGTTTTTCCCGTTTTGTCGCACAATTCCAGACGCACGGACGCACGGATGTCCCGCTGATGCACGGCACAGATCAGGTGCATCTCCTTCGTCTCCGAATTGGTGTAAAGATAACGGACGGTGACCGGAGTCATGTCGGCGTATGCGAAGGAATTGTCATACAGGAGGGTTCCGTTTGCCAGAAGCTGAACGGAAAGGGTTGTGTTCGGGGGAAGAGACTGCGGACCGCTGGAAATGTTTCCGGATTGTCCCTTTTTCAGGGAAACGCTTTTTTCGAACTGGAACGGAAGCACGGAATTCTGCGTCGCAAGTTTTGCGATGAATGAAGTGTCCGATCCGGTGCGAAGGTTCAGGGAAAAATCCGCCTTGCGGGCGCACGGGTCGCCGAGGGAGGCGATTTCATAGATGGGCGCATCCGGAGAAAAGAGCAGGGCGGTGAGGTTCGGCGGGTCCATATACGCCCTCATGCATGGACTGAGCGTTGTATTGGAAGCGGCTTCCTTGAAGGTGCGGCAGAGGTTGAACTTCATTTCGGCGGGGGCGGTTTTGAGACCGAGAGCCGACCACGGGATCGCCGTTTCGAAAATCCAGTCTTTCCCGACGATTTTCGAGGCGGTTTTCACGCCTTCGGCGTTCCATGCGGGCTGTCCGTTCTTTGCATCGTAGAAAGCGCCCTTCGCATTGAAAATGAACTGATATTTATCTTTTGCCGACTTTTCGGGAATGAAATGCAGTTCAACGGAGTCGTCTTCCCACAGGTTGGAGTCGCGGAGTGTTTTTTCCGCTTTGAACTTTTCCCCGGCGGGAGTGATGACGCCCGCATAGAAATAATCTTTGTCCCAGCTCAGAAAACAGCGGCTCTGAAGAGCGGCGTAGGTCTGGGTTTTTGCATCAAAGAATCCTGTTCCGCCGAATGCGTATTCGTACGGCTGTATCACACCGTCCGCGACCGGTTTCGTGCTTCCGACCGTAATGGTGACGGGTCCTTTCGTGCGCAGAAGGCGGGAGGCCAGAAGGCCGTATTCCTTCTCGACATCCGCGGCGGTCAGGGACGTGTCATAATATTTGACCTCGTCGATGAGGCTCTGCCCGACCTTGTTTGGCCAGCCGATGGTGCCGATGTTGAGGTGGGAGAATTTCCTGTCCCCGACTTTTTTCATGGGGACGCTTTTTTTCAGCACGCCGTCGATGTAGAGTTTCAGCTCCGAACCGTCCCACGAGCAAGCGACGTAATGCCATTCATTTTCGATCCAGTTTGCGATGGGGGCGGCCGCCAGCGAGGTTGTCTTGTCCGCGGAGTAGAAGAACCAGAGTTCGTTCCGGTTCCAGTATTTGTAGATGAATATCTGCTGTCCGGCGGCTTCCGCGCTTACGAACATCACGGCGTTTTTATCCTTGCCTTTCCATGTCATGGGTTTCAGCCAGAAGGTGATCGAGCCCGCTTTCGGAGAAATGCCGTCCGGGGGGAAATATTTGACGGCGTAATAGTGTTTCTGGTCTTCGGAGCGCCCGATCAGCAGGGCTTTGCCGGAAATGCCGGAGGGGAAAAGCGCGGCCGGATCGGTTGTTCCGCACTTCGGATGAAGCGTCCCTTTGAGCTTGAGCAAACCGGAATCCAGCATGACGCCGTTGCTTGCGGAGAGAGCATCTCCGGAATCGGAATCAAACCCCTTATCGTAGGAAAGATAGATTTTCGGATTTGCGGCGGAGAGCGCGGCGGCCGCGCCCAGCAGCAGAGTGAAGAGAAGCTTTCTGAACATGAATCGTCCTTCCATAGCGCTTTATTTTTGAATGAGGTAATCGCCGAGAGCGGTGCCGGTTCCGCTGTATTCGATCGGAAGGGCGGGCATCGGCTTGCAGGAGGTCGCGTGACCGTCCGCATAGAGAAGATTCGCTGAGTTGTGGCGGGTGGAGACCGAGGCGCCGTTGTCGAGATGAAGCGCGTAGCTGTAGACATGACGGCGCACGTAGACCAGGGGACCGCCGCCCCAGACGCTCCATTGCGCATCCCAGGACTGTCCGACGTTGGTCGGATGCTTGATCTGGGTTTCCTTCAGAGCCCATTCCCAGCCGGAAACGCTGTCCTGTCCCAACAGACATACATTGGCGCCGTAATTTCCTGTGACATGGCTTCCCGCGCCGCCGGTCCAGTAAAATTCAGGCTGTTCCGGGCAGATGAACGGGGCGAGTTTGCGGTTGGCCGCCAGCTGCGCCGCCGCGGTGCTGGAAAGTTTTGACTGGTTCGAAAGCGTAATGAGGGTTTTCAGATCCGAATTCGGGACGATGTAAAGGCCGAGCCGATGGGTCCAGGAGGTATAGGCGCCTTCCGCCACAGTGGTGTTCTGCGAACCCTGCGGGAAGAATCCCTTGTAATCGTTGCGGTAGAGGCTGGTGGCCAATCCCTGCTGTTTGAGGTTGCTGACGCAGGACATGGAACGTGCCATTTTCTTCGCTTGATTCAGTGCGGGCAGAAGCATTCCCGCGAGAATGGCGATGATGGCAATGACGACGAGGAGTTCGATCAATGTGAATTTCCGGACTGTTTTCATTTTATTGCTCCTTCCTTCAGAAAGAATTTTTTCATTTTCAGATTCCTTGTTTTCTATTTATTTCGATGTTTTGCGAACAGCTTCTTTCAAGGTCGCCGAGCATTTCCCGCATGTCGCCGCCGAAACGGAGCCAGCGGTCGATGCCCGCTTCGAGAATCAGGCGGGCTCCGAGCGGAAAGAGGTAGTCTTCCGCCCGGGAGCCGGTGCGGTTGATATAATCCTCGAAGAGTTTGAAACAATGCTCGTCCATTCCCTGCGGACGGAGATTCCGAAGGGAAGGCATGGAGTGTCCGGCATGCGGGATTTCCCGCTGGATGTCGGGGGAAAGGACAAAGGAGATGAATCTCCACGCGGTTTCATAATTCAGGGAATGCATGCAGATGGAGAAGAATTCGGCGGCGGACGAGGTCATGCAGTTTCCGGCGAACGGGAACGGATGAGGGACACAGAAAGGCAGGGTCTGGCGGAAAGTCTGGAAGGAGGAAAACCCCCGTTGACAGATTGCGATTTTTTCTTCCAGGAACCCGGAACGTCCGTAGTTGCTGTAGAAGGATTCGGAAACGAGCGGAGTCAGGCGTCCGGCCGTGATTTTTTTCAACATTCGAAGCGGTTTTTCAAATTCGGCGGTGTTGAATTCCACTTTCCGGGTTTTCTGGTTGACGAGCTGAACGCCGGAATTGAAAAGATAGTGCATGTATCCGTCGAAGGAAAACGCATACTCGAGCTTGGGGTTTTTCCTCGCCGTGGTTTCGATGCAGACGAGAAATTCATCCCATGAGAGATTCTTTTCCGGAGGTTCCGCATAGCGGGTATTGAAGAAAAGAGTGGGAATGACAACGGTGGGCGCGATTCCCCAGAGTCTTCCGGAGACATCCTGAAGGAAGGCGGACGGGTAGTAGAGTTCGCGGTCGAGAGAGGCGCTCAGAGAGGTCATGCTGACGAAGGCCTGCGTGTCGGGCAGCACCTCGGAAATGACGGGGTGGGTATGGAAGAGGAGAAAATCCGCTTCCGCGTTGAGCGCGAAGGAAACCAGTTCTTCGAGCGTTTCCGCATAACGGATGGAAACCTTGTCATGATGCGTCTGGTTGAAATGGGCCACCACCGGCTCCCAGATGTCGCGGAGCTGCCGGATGAGACCGAGGGTGGTTCCGCGGACGCTGCGTTCATGACGAATGGCATAATCCGTGTCTTCCGGCAGAATCGGCTTTGCGGAGGAAGAGGCCAGACGGGTCCGCTTCCGGGGGGAGTGGGAGATGGCGCGGGACGCGGCGAGGTATTTGAGGGCCTTTGTCACGGTATTCTGGCCCGCGGTGTATTTCTTCTGGAGCTCACGGATGGAGGGGAGGGGACTTCCCGGCGGAAGACGGTCGATCTGGACACAGAGGTCGAGGAATATTTCCCGGGCCCGTCCTTTCAGGGGAGATAAATTTATTTTGACATCCGTCATTGCCGCTCCTGGTTTCCTTCATGAAACTGTAGTCGTGCGCTGTATCCATAGCTACATTATAATGACCTGTGGAAGGATTGTCAAGGGAGAAATTTCAATACGAATCATGAAAAAAATAAAATAGATGCAGATTTTAAAACTGCATCCAATCCGGGGGCGGAAGGATTTCCATTTGAAACGTGAGACCATGCGGTGTCATGCGGCGAACGCAACGAAAAACGAGGCTTTATTCCGCGCTTTTCGAAGGAGCGGCGGAGGTGATTTCCTGGACGGTTCCGATGAAGAAATGTTTTCTTTTGCTTTTGACGGGCATGGCGCGGAGAGAAAAGGTGTGCAGGCCGTCCGGAGAGTCGATGCGGTATTTGATGGAAATGAAATCGGCTTTTCCGTCGAGAAGCTGGCGGTATTGATATTTGTAGTTTTCGACGTCTTCGGGAACGAGGCAGTCCTTCGGAGGAAGAGGAAGTCCGTCCTTGAATTTCCAGAAACGGCTGTTCTGGGGGCGGAGCTGGTAGTTTCCGTTGGAATCGAGGATGAAATAATCCAGTTCCGCGATGCCGAGCAGGGCGCACATGTTGGTGCAGGAGGTCCTCAGGCGCTTGTTTTCCGCGAGGATGGCCAGACAACGGAGAAAAAGGAGCAGGAGGATCAGTATGAAGATCAGGAACAGCAGAAGCGGGATGGAGATGTCCATGGTCCGCAGAAAAGGCGACCGGGAAGAATCGATGATGGCCGGTGTTCCAGGGAAAAAGAAAAGAGAGTTCATGGATTTGCCTGTCCTTTCCTGAGAGGATTGTTCTGGATGAGTGTGTTGTAATCGATTTCCTCGACGTAAAGCCAGTTCATGGAATTGATCACCGTATAGAAGTAGAGGGTTTCCATATCGTCGGAGAAAAAGAGCCCTGTTTTATTGTTCCACATGGCGTCGACGGCGTCCTGGGAGGCAAAGTAACGCAGTTTCTTCTTGACGGGAGCCGCGGTTTCCAGAAGGACGACCCCGTTTTTGTCCAGAAGGAGCTTGTTCTTGAGATAGGGGAGCGGCTTTCCGCTGTCGGTGAGGATGCGGATCATCTGGGAAAGGGAGATGTCCGCGCCGACGCAACCAATGATCTTTCCGGCATGATTCCGGATCGGCATGGAACAGGTGATGGTGAGCTGATGTTTCTTGCCGCTGTCCAGATAGGGCTTCCCCCACACTTCATACCCGGTGGGGGATGCAAGGGCGGCCTGATACCACGGACGGGTTCGGGGATCGTAGTCTTCCGGATAATCGTCCGTATAGGGGAAACAGACATAGAGCCCGTTGGAGAGTCCGAAATAAACAAAGGAAAGGATCGGCATTTTTCTCTGGATGAGAATCCTTTTCAAGTGCTCCTCATTTCCACGGGTGAGAGTGCCTTTCCCGAGACTTTCGAGAATGACCCGGAGGAAGCTCCTTCGGATGGGATGAATCTTCCTGAGAAGTTGTTCCGCTTCATTTTGGGACATTTCCGGAGCGTGTTTCCAGACAAATTCATCCAGCGAGATTTTCTGTCCGTAGGTGGGCGATTCGACATATCCGGGCGGGGCTGCGGCTGGCTGGGCTGCATTGAGCGGCGTATAGGGGGTATTATTTCCCGGAGATTGCGTCGGAGCCAGTTCAAGGAGAAGCGAGATTTCTCTTGCAATGGTGCGCAGGGAAGCTCCCAGATTCTGAATCCCGTAGTCGAAATTCATGGCGGACCGCAGGCCGTTGACATACGCGAAGGAGATGGCGTCGTGATGCTTTTTCTCCATCTTGTCATAAAGCAGTTCCCGGTAGAGATAGAAGGAGCCGGAGGAAAACACCAGGATCATCAGCAGGAAGGAGGCGGTGAAGAGAACGCGGCGTTTCCGGTAGAATGCGCGGATTGTTTTCCGGAAAACATTGTCGGGATTGGCGGAGACTTCCTCATCGATCTTGAAGTG